>JAFAUA010000197.1 GCA_019243595.1 Acidimicrobiia bacterium | reverse complement strand
TGGGCGAACTGGAGGAGATAGGTCGGCGTGCACTCGGCGTTGGCGCCGGCGTCGAGCAGGACCGTCGGCGTCTGGCCGGGCACGGGGATCGGCGTGGCGATCGCCGGCCGCTGCACGCCCTTGAGCCGGCCCATGCGCAGGAGGGCGGCGCCCATCGTGGCCCCCGTGTTGCCGGCGCTGACCATGGCTGCTGCCTTGCCGTCGCGCACGGCCTCGGCCGCCCGTACGAGCGAGGAGTCCTTCTTGCGGCGGACGCCCTGGGCGGGGTCGTCGCGCATGCCGATGACCTCGGAGGCGGGGATCACTTCAAGCCCACCGGCGTCGCCGAGGGCCTCGGGTTGGCCCACGAGCACGACGGGCACGTCGAGCTCCTCGACCGCCAACTTCGCCCCCTCGACGATCTCCCTGGGGGCGTTGTCGCCACCCATGGCGTCAACCGCGATGGGCAGCATCAGTGAGCTGAGCTCAGACTTCGATGGCCTGACGTCCGCCGTACCAGCCGCAGTTGGAGCACACCACGTGGGGCAGCTTCGCCTGACGGCACTGGGGGCAGACGCTGCGGGGCGGGTCGGACAGGCGCCAGGCGGAGGCCCGCCGGCTGCGGCTCTTGGACTTCGACGTCTTCTTCTTGGGGACAGCCACGGTTTGGTCCTAACTGAGATGGAGGTCGTCGAGGGCGGCCCAGCGGGGGTCGCGTCCGGCGGGTGGACACCCGCACGGCCCCTCGTTGAGATCGGCCCCACAGGTGGGGCAGATGCCCTGACAACTTGCCTCGCAGAGCGGGGCCAAGGGTAGCGCCAGCAGCAACGCCTCACGAATGAGCGGCTCGAGGTCGATCTCCTCGTGGCCGAGTGGATAGGTCTCGCCTTCCTTCGGCTGTTTCTCGAACAGCTCGCGGAAGTCGACGTCGACGTGGCCGTTGATCTCCTTCAGGCACCGGCGGCACTCGCCGTGCCATGGCGCCGAGATCTGCCCGTCGGCGACAACACCCTCGGAGATGGCCTCGAGGCCGACGCGCACGTCGACGTCGTCGGCAGTGCCGACGACGGTGCCCGCCGACTTCAGCTCGCCGAGCGGCCCCTGGACCTCGACCTCGCGCCGGTGACCCGGCGTGCGCAACAGGTCAGCGATGCTGACGACGAACGGGGATCGCTCAACTTTCATCCTGGTCGAAGAACGCCTCGTGCTGGCCGGAATCTTCCGCCCCTGCCAGCGGTGCCTCCTCGGGCGTCGGCAGTGGGGTCACCCGCAGCTTCTCCCTACCCGCCTGCACGGTCTTGGTCGTGCGTTCGAGGACAATCTCGAAAGCGGCCAGCTTCTGGTCGCAGTAGTCCTCGGCCTCGTGCTTGAGGTTGTTTGCAATATCGCGGGCGTCCTGGACAGTGTTGCGGGCCACCAGCTTCGCCTCGCGGACAATCTCGGTGCGCTGCACCATGCGCTCGGCTCGGGCTCGGGCGGCGGCCAGGATGTCGTCACCCTCGGCCTGGACCTTGGCCAGGAACTCCTCGCGTTCGCGGAGCAGCCAGCGAGCCTGGCGCAGCTCGTCGGGCAGGCGGGTCACTGCCTCCTCGAGCAGTTCGAGGACCTCGTCGCGGCTGATCATCACCGACGACGACAGCGGCATCGACTTGGCGCCAGAGATGATGTCGTTCACGCGCCGCAGGAGCGTCTCGGTGTCGGGGTGGTCGCCCCCCATGCCGTCGGGGAGGCTGCTCCGATAGCTCGGCTGCGGGTTGTCGACGTCCGTCATTTCTTGAACCTCTCTTGCAGCCGTGCGGCGACCGGGGGCGGCACCATCTTGGACACGTCGCCGCCGAACCGAGCGACCTCTCGCACCAGGCTCGACGAGAGGAACGACCAGCGCGAGCTGGTCGGCATGAACAGGGTGTCGATGCTGCCGAGTTGGTAGTTCATCTGCGCCATCTGCAGCTCGTAGTCGAAGTCGGTGACCGCACGCAGGCCCTTGACGATGGCGCTCACGCCGTGTTCGGCCGCGAACTCGACGAGCAGGCCCTTGAAGAAGTCGACGCGCACGTTGTCGAGATGCTTGGTGACCTCCAGGAGCAGGTCCTGGCGCTCCTCCAACGTGAACAGCGGCTCGGACTTCTGCGGGTTGCGGATGACAGCCACGATCAGCTCGTCGAAGTGCTGGGACGTGCGCTCGATGATGTCGAGGTGGCCGTTTGTAACGGGGTCGAACGACCCGGGGATGAGCGCGATCGCCACCCTTGGTGCGCCTTTCACTCTCTGGCAGCCAGGTGCACCACGGTACCGCCGTAGCGCTTCTCTCTCACGACTACCCACGGTGAGGGTACGTCGAGCACGCGGTCCGACTCGGCGACGACGAGGTCGGCACGCACCCGTGAGAACACCTCGTCCCATTCATCGAATGCGTAAGGCGGATCGATGAGAGCAACGTCGAACCGCGCCCCGTCGTCGAGCCACCGCAACGCGTCTGCACGCACGACCTCGCCATTCGCAAGCCCCGTCGACGCCAGGTTCGCACGCACGGTGCTGACCGCGGCCGGATCGCTGTCAACGAACGTGGCCGCCCCCGCCCCCCGCGAGAGCGCCTCGATACCGAGAGCGCCGCTGCCGCAGAACAGGTCGAGCACCGACGAGCCCCGTACCGCATCCATGCTCTCGAGGGAGGAGAAGATCGCCTCCCGGACGCGGTCGCTCGTCGGACGGATGTCCCGCCCGTCGGGGGCCTCCAGCCTCCGGCCCTTGGCCGCTCCGGCGACGACTCGCACGAGGTGATGCTGGCACCCGCCGCAGGTCTGGTGGTGGCCGGGTACCGCCGGGCGGCGACTCTGGGGAGAATCGTGACGTGCCCGCGGTAATGGCGCGTCTGAAGACCGAGCTCCGCTCTCGCTGGCGCGCCTGGGCGGCTGTCGCGCTGCTAATCGGTCTGAGCGGCGGCGTCGTGCTCACAACGGCGGCCGGGGCCCGGCGCACTGACACCGCCTACGCCCGCTTCCTGCAGCAATCCCACGCGTCCGACGTGCTGGTGTCGCCATTCAATCGAGGCCTTCCCGACTACTACCCGGCGCTCTCGAAGCTCTCGTCCGTCGCCAATATCGGCGTCGCCGTCGGCTTCGAGGGCTTCGTCCACAACGCCACCGCGCCACCAGGCGCACCTGCCTCGGCCGTCCTCGGTGCCGGCTTCCAGATCCTCGCCGCGGGCGATGCCCGCATCGCATCGAGCATCGAGAAGCCCAAGCTTGTCGAGGGCCGCATGCTCAGGAGCGACCAGCCCGACGCGGCCATTGTCGATCAAGCGCTCGCCAAGGCCGTGCACCTGCACGTCGGCAGCGTCATCCATGCCGTGCTGGCGCCAACCTCGGCGTCAGGGCCCGATGTATCGAAGATCAAGCCGGTCACGTTCAAGGTCGCCGGCGTGATCGTGGCGCGCGACAACGTCGTCCCCGTGAATGCCCTCTCCGCCTCGCCAGCACTGTTCGCGTCGCGGGCGTTCTTCTCTCGCTTCCTCGCTGAGTCGGGCGGGTACGGGGACAACTACGACACGTACACGTCGTTCGACGGCGCCTACGTCCGCCTCAAGCCCGGGACTTCGCGATCCGCCTTCACTCGCGAGGCACAGCAGCTCGCGACGCACTACCGCGAGACTGGCGCGGCGAACGGCGGTCCGACCTTTGTCGCCGACGAGCGCGCCCAGGCAGCCGCCGTCGAACACGCCATACGGCCCCAGGCGATGGCGCTGGCGTTGTTCGCACTGCTTGCGGCGATCAGTGTGTTGTTCGTCGTTGGCCAGATCCTCTCCCGCCAACTTTTCATCGCCGCCGGAGAGAACCAGACGCTGCAGGCGCTCGGGATGGGCCGGGGTCAACTGTTTGCCTTGGGTTTGGCCGAAGCGGCGACCGTCGCCGTAGCGGGAGCCGTGCTGGCCGCCGTCGCGGCCGCACTGGCGTCGCCCTTCATGCCGATCGGCCCAGCCCGGATCGCCGAGCCCCACCCCGGCTTCGCAACCAATTGGGCGATTCTCGGCCTCGGCGTCCTCGCCGCGGTCGTGCTTCTGGTCGCGCGAGTCGCGTGGCCCGCATGGCGCTACGCGAGCCTCTACGGCGGCGTCGAGGGCGAGGGTGCCGAGCGACCGCCGCGCTTCGTGGAGGAAGCAACCAGGGCGGGGGCACCGGCCAGCGCCGCGGTTGGCATTCGCCTGGCGTTGGAGCCTGGGCGAGGCCGTACGGCTGTCCCCGTGCGTAGCGCCCTCGCGGGCACCGTCCTCGCCGTCGCAGCCGTCGCTGCTGCGTTGACGTTCGGCACCAACCTCGTGCGCCTTGTGCACACGCCGAAGCTGTACGGCCAGACGTGGGACCTCGCCATCGACACGCAGTTCGGTCGCCTGCCGCCCGACGACAGTGTCAAGTTCCTCGAGCAGCAGAAAGGTGTCACCGGCTGGACGTTCGGCGATCACGCCAACCTGACCATCGCCGGCAAGAACGTGACCGCGATCGGCCTCGCGCCAGGCCGCGGTCGTGAGAGCTGGCCGGTCATCACCGAGGGACGGGTGCCGGCGGCGCCCGATGAGATCATTCTCGGCGCCAAGACCCTCGCGGCCGCCCACCGCAAAGTGGGCCAGACGGTCAGCGTCAACCCACAGGGATCGGATCAGCCGGTGACGATGCGCATCGTCGGACGGGCCGTGTTTCCGTTCTTCGGGCGCGGCAGTTTCAATCCGACAGGCTTGGGCGACGGCGCCGCGATTCAGGACCCGCCACGGGAGGCGTCGCCCGACGACCCCGCGGGGTACAACTTCGCGCTCGTGCGGCTGGCGCCGGGTGCCCGTGCCGCCGACGTCGCCGCGTTCAAGCGCAACCTTGCGCAGGTGATGGGCGTGTGCCCCTCCGACCAGGTCTGTGGGGTCGAGACGGCCAAGCGCCCGGTCGACATCCTCAACTACACGCGCATCCAGACGACACCGGTTGCGCTGGCCGGGCTCCTCGCCCTCCTCGCCGTGGCGACCGTCGCACACCTTCTGGTGACGTCGATCCGACGACGGCGGCGGGACCTGGCGGTCCTGAAGACGATGGGCTTCGTGCGCGGTCAGGTCTCCGCCGCCGTCGCATGGCAGGCCACGACGCTCGTGGCCGTTGCCCTCGCTGTCGGCCTGCCGCTCGGCGCCGCGGGCGGTCGGTGGGTGTGGCAAGTGTTCGCCGACCGGATCGGCATCGCCCCGAACCCCCACATCCCTCTCGTGACGCTCCTGCTCTTCATTCCCGTCGCAGTCATCGTGGCCAACCTGCTCGCCGCCGGCCCGGGCTGGGTCGCGGGCCGGCTCAGGCCCGCTCCCGTGCTCCGAAGCGAATAACAGCCGCAGTCCTCTACGACTTGAACAGGAACTCGGCCTCGTCCTCGTCGATCAGCAACTTGACCTCCTCGGCGAGCGCGTCGTGGCTTCGAAGCGTCGGGTCCTGGTCGACGATGTCGAAGGCGACTTCTCTCGCCTTGCTGACCCACTCGCGGTCGCGACGCAGAGAGGCGAGCCGGAGATCGCTCCTGCCCTTCTGCCGCGTTCCCAGCACGGTGCCCTCACCACGGATGTCGAGGTCGACCTCGGCCAGCTCGAAGCCGTCGGTGGTGCGCTCCATCGCCTGGAGCCGTTCCTCGGCGTCGGGTGTCGTGGCCTCCCCGAGCAGGTAGCACCACGACTTGGCCGCGCCGCGGCCGACTCGGCCGCGCAGCTGATGGAGCTGGGCGATGCCGAAACGCACGGCGTCCTCGATGAGCATCACCGTCGCGTTGGGAACGTCGACGCCAACCTCGATGACCGTCGTGGCGACGAGCACGTCGAGCTCGCCGCTGCGGAACGAGCTCATCACCTTCTCCTTCTCCTTCGACGGCATCTGGCCGTGCAGGAGACCGAGGCGCAGGTCGGGCCACACCTCGGTGCCGAGCCGCTCGTACTCCTCGGTGGCCGACTTGGCCTGCACTCGCTCGGAGCCCTCGACGAGCGGGCACACGACGTACGCCTGGCGGCCGGCCGCCACCTCCTCCTCGACGCGCCGGTAGGCCTCGGACTGCTCAAGGTCCCCGCGCACCCACTTCGTCTCGACCGGTGTCCGCCCCGGCGGCAGCTCGTCGAGCACGGTGACGTCGAGGTCGCCGTAGACGGTCATCGCCGCCGTGCGGGGAATGGGCGTCGCCGTCATCACCAGGACATCGGGGTCCTGGCCCTTGCCTCGCAAGGCGGCCCGTTGCTCGACGCCGAAGCGGTGCTGCTCGTCGATGACGATGGCGCCGAGCGACTTGAAGGCAACTGCCTCCTCGATCAGTGCGTGGGTGCCGATGAGGATGTCGACCGAGCCGTCGGCCAGCCCCGCCAGCAGCTTCTCGCGCTCCTTCGCCGTCGTCCGGTTCGTCAACAAGGCGACGGTGAGCGGCCGCTCTCCGAACATGGTCCCCGGGTCAGTGTCCGGCACCTGAAGGTCACGGAGCAGATCGCGGACGCCGAGCTCGTGCTGCTCGGCCAGCACCTCGGTCGGCGCCATCAGCGCGCCCTGGTACCCGCCCTGCACGGCCATCAACAGCGTGGTGACGGCCACGACCGTCTTGCCGCTACCAACGTCCCCCTGCAGCAGGCGATGCATGGGGTGGGGGCCGGCCAGGTCGGAGCCGATCTCGGTGATGGCGCGCTGCTGGGCGCCGGTCAGCGGGAACGGCAGGGCGGCGTGGAAGCGGTGGACCAGCTCGCCGTCGACGGTGTGCTGGATGCCCTTCGACTCGCGCTCGACGGCGCGCTTGCGCATGACGAGTGGCACCTGCAGGCGTACGAGCTCGTCGACGACCAGGCGCTTACGCGCCGCCTGGGCGGCCGCCATCGACTCGGGCTCGTGGATGTGCCGGAAGGCCCAGGTGCGGTCGACCACGTCGAGGCGGTCCCGCCACTCCTCGGGCAGTGGGTCTGCGAACTCGCCGGCTCGCGTCAACGCCTCGGTCATCAGCGGCTCAAAGTCCCAGCTGGTCAGGCCCGCCTTCTCCGACTGCGGGTACACGGGGATGATCTTTCCGGTCTTGTTGCCGACGAGGTCGACGACCGGACTCGTCATCTGGCGTCGGCCCTTGTAGTTGTCGACCTTGCCGAAGAAGATCGCCTCCCGGCCCACGGCGAGCTGCTTGGCCCGCCAGGGCTGGTTGAAGAACGTGCACTTGAGGTAGCTGGTGCCGTCGAAGACGTCGATCTCCACCAGCGAACGACGGTTCCGGGTGCGCCGGCTCTGCACCCGCTTGACCGTCGCCAACACCATCGCCTCGTCGCCCACCTTGAGGTCGCGGATCGTCTTCTGCTCGGTGCGGTCGATGTAGCGGCGCGGGTAGTGCGTCAACAGATCGAGCACGGTCTCGATCGGCGGCTCGAGAATGGCCAGGGCATCGGCCTTCTTGCCGGCAACCCCCTTCAGCTCGGTGACGGGGATCTTGGCGAGCTGGGCGAGCCGGCGGCTCACTATTCGACGGAGACGAGATACGGGTAGAGGGGCTGGCCGCCGTGGTGCACCTCGGTGCTCACCTCGGGGCGGTGCTCGGCCAGCCATTCGGTGATACGGCGGGTGTCGGCGGCGGTGGCACCTTCGCCCTCGATGACCGTGACGATCTCGTGGTCGTCGCCGACCATGCGATCGAGGAGCGCGGTGGCGGCGCCGCCGAGGTCGGGAGCGACGGCGACGATGCCGTCCTTGGTGAGCGCGATGTAGTCGCCCGCGGAGACCGGACCGACCGGCGAGCCGGCGTCGCGCACCGCGCGGGTCACCTCTCCCGACTGCACGCGAGCCGCCGCCTCCGCCATCGTCTCGGCGTTGGTCTCCACGTCGGCCTGGGGGTCGTACTCCATCAGCGCCGCGAAGCCCTCAGTGATGCTCTTGGTCTTGAGGACGCACACCTGCTTCGACGTGAGGGCGTCGACCTGCTCGGCCACCGGGATGATGTTCTTGTTGTTGGGCAGCACGACGACCTGGTCCGCCGGCGCCGCCTCGACGGCCTCGAGAATCTGGGCGGTCGCCGGGTTCATCGACTGGCCGCCGGCGACGATCTGCTGCACCCCGAGCGAATGGAAGATGCGGCGAATGCCGTCACCGGTGGCGACGGCGACGACTGCGGTCGGTACGGGCTCGCTCGGCGGCGCCGGCACCTCGGCGGGCGCCTCGCGGACCCAGCGCTCCTCCTCGACCTGCTCCATGAGGTCGGTGATGCGGATGTTGCGCGGCCGACCGACGTCGAGGGCGGCCTCGATGGCGGCGCCGATGTCGTCGGTGTGGATGTGGCAGTTCCACAGGCCGTCGCCACCGACGACGACGATCGAATCGCCGATGCCGGCCCAGACATTCTTGAACACCGGGATGGCGCCGTCGTCTGCGCCCTCGAGCATGTACATGACCTCGTAGCGGAGGTCGCTCACGGTCGCGCCCTCGGGCTCCACGTGCCCGCTCGGCGCTGACACCGTGCGCGCCGGCGCCGTGAACTGCCCGGGCTCCGGGAGGGGGCGGCCGTCGACGACGTGGAGCAGGACGTCGAGCAGCAGCACGTAGCCGGCACCGCCGGCGTCGACCACGCCCGCCTCCTTCAGCGCCGGCAAGAGCTCGGGCGTACGCGCCAACGAGTCTCCGGCGGCGCTGCTCGCCGCCTCGAGCACCTTGTCGAGGGCGTCTCCGTTGGCGGCCGCCGCACCCGCCGCGGTCGCCGACTCGCGCACGACGGTCAGGATCGTTCCCTCAACAGGGCGCATGACCGCGCCGTAGGCGGCCTCGCTGGCGTTGCGCAGGGCCTCGGCGATGGCCGCCCCGTCGATGGCATCGCTCGTCTTGATCGTGTCGGTCATCCCGCGCAGGACCTGGGACAGGATGACCCCCGAGTTGCCCCGTGCCCCCATCAGCGACCCGTGGCTGATGGCCTTGCACATGGTGCCCATGTCGTCGGCACCGTCGAGCTCGGAGACGACCGACTCCAGGGTCAATGCCATGTTCGTGCCCGTGTCGCCGTCGGGGACGGGATACACGTTGAGCCGGTTCAGCTTCTCCTGATGGGCCCGCAGGGCGTCGCGGTACCCCAGGATCACCTCGCGCAGGTGCGCGGCGTCAAGAGCCTGGAGCACGGCCACGGGATGGAATCGTAACGGTGACTGCTACCCTCTCCTCATGCCCGCAGTGTGCGAGGTGTGCGGGAAGCACCCCTCTTTCGGTATGGCGATCAGCCACTCCCACCGGCGTACCAAGCGCCGCTGGAACCCCAACATTCAGCGCGTCCGCGCCCTGGTGAACGGCTCGCCGAAGCGCATTCGGGTCTGCACGTCGTGCCTGAAGGCAGGCAAGGTGCAGAAGGTGCCGGTGCGGCCCAAGGCCGAGACCGTCTAACAGCAACAGCGGCAACTAGGGGGGCCAACCGGTCTTCCCCAACCGGTCGAGGGGTGCCCTTCACGACTTTGAAGCGCTCGGGCGGCTGCGAATTCTCGAGTTTGGCTCCAGATCACAGCCGTACGACTGCTCCAAACTCGAGTCACCTTCTTCAAAGCCGCACTTGCAGTTAAGAACGGCGCTCCCAACCCGGGTCGACCGGGCCGATCCCACTGCCGAGGCGGAAGCCGGCGGCGATGGCTCGTTGGGTGAAGTGCTTGGCGGCGACGCACGCGTCACCCGGCTCCATGCCCTTTGCTAGCCCGGCGCAGATGGCCGCTGACAAGACGCAGCCGCTGCCGTGGTTGTGGACGGCGGCAAGACGGGGCGCCTCGAGCCAGGTGATGTAGCCCTCGACGTAGAGGCAGTCGGGCGAGGTGTCGCCCAACAGGTGGCCACCCGTGACCAGCACGACGGGCGGGCCCATGTTGCCGATGACGTTGGCAGCGTCCTCCATGGCCTCGCGGCTGTCCACCGCCTGCTGGGCCAGCACCGCCGCCTCGGCCAGGTTCGGTGTGACGACGGTGGCCAGGGGCACCAGCTGCCCGCGGAGGACGTCGATGCCGTCGAGGTCGAGGAGCGTGTCACCATGGGTCGACACCAACACCGGGTCGATCACGACCCGTCGGAGCCTGAGCTGGCGAATGGTCTGGGCCACGGCGATCGCCGTCGGCTCGTCGACGAGCATCCCGGTCTTGGCCGCGTCGATGCGGAAGTCGGAGCCGACTGAAGTCATTTGAGCCCGAACGACCTCCGGCGACACGCCGTGGGAGACCTGCACGCCGAGGCTGTTCTGTGCCGTCACGCCGGTCACTGCTGCGACGCCCCACACGCCGTGGGCCTCGAATGTCTTGAGGTCGGCCTCGATGCCGGCCCCGCCACTCGAGTCGGAGCCGGCAATGGTGAGGGCCACAGGCCTGCTCAAAACGAGTGCTCCCAACCCCCGGCGCCCGCGGGCAGCGGCTGTCCACCCAGCGTGCGTTCCGAGGGGTCCGCCGTGCAGACCCCGACGCGCAAACCCACAGGTACTCGGGCGGTCGGCGCGGTGAAGACCAGCTCGTAGTCCTCGCCGCCCGTCAGTGCCTGCTGGAGGGTGGCGCCCGGGGCGACG
>JAFAUA010000064.1 GCA_019243595.1 Acidimicrobiia bacterium | reverse complement strand
CGCTGGGTGCGACCGGCTCGTCGTCCCATAGGAGATCGGACGCCCAGCGCATCATCGTCATCCCATCGGCCATGGCGTGGTGCACGCGCCACACGAGGGCCGAGCGGTCGTCGCCCGCGTCGGCGACGAGCTCCAGGTCCCAGAGGGGGCGGCTGCGGTCGAGGCGCCCGCTCATCGCGCGCGACACGGCGGCGCTCAGGTCCTCACCGCCAGGCGCGGGCCGGACGTGTTCTTCGACAGCGATTGACGCGGGATCCGTCCACGCCGGCTCTGGGGCATCCGGTGCGAGACGCTCGCGACACCGAGGAATCCGGGAGAGGCGGCTCTCGACGCGGGCCCGCACGTCGTCGAGCGTCGGCGCTCCGTCGAGGAGGACGACCTTGCAGGTGTGACCGGCGATTGTGGTCGATTCGACGTCGAGGATCGCGATGTCCTCGGCGGTCAGCGGCTCCACCCGTCAGACCAGCTCGATGTGCTCCGTTAGCCGGGCTGCCTGGTCGCGTAGGCCGCCGGCGACGGCGTCCAACACCTTGGTGGCGTCGGGTCCGGCTTGCACAGCGTCGACGGCGACGGCGATCTCGTCGAGGCGTTCGGCAAACCGAATCCACGACGAGCGGCGGTGCGGCAAGAGAAAGCTGGCCCGATAGGCGAGCTGGAAATTGGCGCCGGCGGTGACTCCAGGATGATCGGTACCGACGGGCATTCGCGCCAGCAGCAGGCCGAGGGGCTTGATGGCGATGAACATCAGGGTGATTCCGACATCGGCGAGGACTTGGCGCTGCTCGTCGGTCTCGTGGCCGAAGGCGAAGTAGCGGGCGATCATCTGCAGCAACAGGTCGTAGACGGCGTTGAAGGCGTCGGACACGGCGGCGGTGACGGGATCGGTGATGTACACGTCGGGCTCGATGCCCTCCACACCTCGCACTCCGGCGGCGACCGCCGGATGGGCGGGCTGGAACGACGGATCGGCGGCCCCCATGGCCCGGTACTCCTCGAGCACGGCGAGGAACCGGCCGTAGTGCGCGGTCGCCCAGTCGCCGCGCGCCCCCTCGCCCTGCTCGACGATCCGCTCGATGGTTCGGCGGGCGCTCGCGGCGTCGGTGATCGGCACCAGCTCCGGCCACACCTGCGGCGCGTTGCTCTGATGGAAGCGGGGGCCGATGAACAGCCGGTCCTCACCCATGCGCTCGGCCAGGCCGGCGATGCCTTCTTCGATGGCCCGGTACAGGTACCCCTGCGTCGTGAAGAACTGGCCGCGCGGCTGGAGCTCATGGGGCGCCATCGGTTCGGGTACGGGACCGGACGGCTCGAAGCCGGCGCCGTCGGACATATCCATGCCGTCGGGCCGCTCGAGGTAGACGAAGTGCTGCATCGCCGGCTCGCCGAACGGCAGAAGGCGCAGTTGGATGCCCGGCGGGTAACCCTTGGCCTGGTGCGGCATGTGGGGCCGGCTGACGTACGGCGCCGACCCCACCGCGATCAACAGGTTCTGGACCAGCGCCCAATGCAGCATCTCCTCGGCGGAGATGTTCAGGATGACAGCGCGCCAGCGGTCGACCGCTTCAAGCTGGGTGTCGGTCAGGCCCGGTCCCGGCTCGGTGCGCAGGCTGAATGCCGCGAACAGGTACTGGGCCATGAGGCTGTGCTCGAGCTCGGCCGCCTGGCAGAGCAGGTACGTCAGCTCCTTGCGGTGCTCGACGACGATCCCGTGTTCGTCCCCCACGGCCAACGAATGTAGAGCCGGACGAGAGCGGCTGCAGTTAGCCGAGCCCGAGGGCGGGCGCCAGCGCCCGCCACTGCTCGATCGGCGGATTCCGCACGTCGGCGGGCAGCGTGCTCAGGACCTGCAGACACACATGGTTCGCGCCGGCGTCGTGGTGGGCGCGCACGCGCGTGGCAACGTCGTCGACGTCGCCCCACACGACGAGTGTGTCGACGAGCAGGTCGCTGCCGCCGTTGTCGAAGTCCTCGTCGCCGAAGCCGAAGCGCCGCAGGTTGTTCGTGTAGTTGGGCAGCGTGAGGTAGATGGCCATGTGCGCGCGCGCCGCGGCCCTCGCCACCTCGGCATCGGTTGACAGCACGACGGCTTGCTCGACGCACAGCAGCGGCTCGGGACCAAGTGTCTTGCGGGCGAACGCCGTGTGCTCGACAGGAACGAAGTACGGATGCGCGCCGGCGGCCCGCTCAGCAGCCAGCTTCAGCATCTTGGGTCCGAGGGCAGCGAGCACCCGCTTCGGCTCGGTCGTGGGGGCGTCGGCCATGAACGGCG
>JAFAUA010000518.1 GCA_019243595.1 Acidimicrobiia bacterium | reverse complement strand
GTTGTCGACGCCCACCGCGCACTTGATCCACCAGTACGGCGAGTGGAGGGCGTGGGCATGATGGGAGCCGGTGGCCTCGAGGCCGGCGGCGCGCATGCGGGCCGCCAGCTCGCTCGCTCGGTAGATGCGGACGTGGCCGCCCGGCTTGCCGTGGTACTCGTCGGACAGCGCCCAGCAGATCCGCTCGGGTAGCCAGCGGGGGACGGTGATGGCGATGGTGCCGCCCGGCCTGAGCACGCGCACCAGCTCGGCGAGCGCGGCGCTGTCGGCGGGAATGTGCTCCATCACCTCGGCGGCGATCACTCGATCGAAGCTGCCGTCGGGGAAGGGGAGGTGCAGGGCGTCGCCGTTGGTGACCGCCCCCGCAGCCGGCGCCGGCGTCTCGCCCGCGTCGGACATGGCGGCCATCAGGCTGAGGGCTTCGCGCAGGTCGGCCTCGGACATGTCGAGGGCGACGACCTTGGCGCCCCGGCGTAGGGCCTCGAAGGCGTGGCGGCCGCCACCGCAGCCCAGGTCGAGCAGCCGGTCGCCGGCGCCCAGCCCGAGGCGGTCGTAGTCGACAGTGAGCATCAGGCCTTCGCCTTCGCCTTCGTGTCCTCGATGGCCAAGCGGTAGTGCTCGACGGTCTGGCGGGCCATCTCGGCCCAGGTGAAGCGGTCGAGGACGTGGGCCCGGCCCGCGGTGCCGAGGCGCTGGCGCAATTCGGCGTCGTCCAGGACGCGACCGATGGCACCGGCGAGGGCGCCGGGATCGCCGGGCGGCACGGTGAGGGCGTTGCGGCCGTCGGGGCCGACGACTTCGGGGAGGGCGCCGCCGGTCGTGGCGACGAGGGGTGCGCCGCAGGCCATGGCCTCGATCGCCGGCAAGGAGAAGCCCTCGTACAGCGACGGGACCACCGCCACCTCGGCCTCGTTGTAGAGCTCGACCATGCGCTCGGGGGCGACGCCGCTGGTGAACGTGACGTGGCCCTCGAGCCCGAGGCGCTCGATCACGCTCGGGATGCTGCTCCCGTCGCGGGGCTTGCCGACCACCAGCAGGTGGGCGTCGCGCTCGGTGCGGACCTTGGCCACCGCCTCGAGCAGGGGGACGAGGCCCTTCAGGGCGACGTCGGCGCTCGCCGTCGTCATGATGCGGCCCGGCACCGGCTTCACGTGTGGCAGCGGGCGGAAGTGGTCGGTGTCGACCCCGACGGGGACGATCGACATGCGCTCGTAGGGAACGCCCATGTCCTTGGTGATGTCACGCCGGGAGGACTCTGAGACCGTCACGATGCGGGGCATCTGGCGGGCGACCTTGCACTGCATGCCCAGGAAGCCGAACCACCGGCGCAGGGTGATCTGGCGCAGCGGACGCTTCGTCCACGGGTTCTGGGCCAGCTCGAGGCGGCGGTCGACGGTGATCGGGTGGTGCAGGGTCTCGACGATCGGCCACCCGTCGTGGAGCAGGCGCAGGATGCCGTTGCCGAGGCACTGGTTGTCATGAATGACATCGAAGTCCTCGCGGCGGGCGTTGAGCACCTTGCGCACCCGGCGGCTGAACGTGCGGGGCTCGGGAAACCCGGCGGTGCACATGATGGCGAACTCGAGGACGTCGATCGCCGTCTTGAACTCGCCCAGCTTGGGGATGTGGAAGGGGTCGTCGGCCCGGTACAGGTCGAGGCTCGGCACTTTGACCAGCGGCACCTCGGGGACCAGCTCCGGGTAGGGCTGGCCGCTGAACACCTCCGCGTGGTGGCCGAGGGCCGCCAGCTCCTTGCTCAGGTGGTGGGTGTAGACGCCCTGGCCACCGGAATGCGGGTTGCCGCGGTAAACGAGGAGCGCGATTCGCAGAGAGTCCCCCATAGGAAGGGGTCAGCCTGCCGAAAAATTGACCGATCGGTCAAGCTGGCCCGAGAACGGGTTCCACCTCGGACGGCTCTCGCCTGGGTAGGGCGAGGGCGGCAGCGGCCGCCAGCAGGGCGATGAGGGCGGGCAGCCCGTCGCCCAGACGGGTGGCGGGAGTCTGGCCGGCCCGGCGCTCAACCGTGCGCTGGATGACGTCCTGGGCGCCCAAATCGGAGTGGGCGAGGACGTGGCCGTTGGGGTTCACGATGGCGCTGTAGCCGGTGGGTGCGCACTGGACGACCCAGCGACCGGTCTCCATGGCCCGCAGGCGGGCGGCGGCCAGCTCCTGGGCCGGTACCTGGCCGGTGCTGAACGAGCTGGCGTTGGTCGGGACCAGCATCACCTGGGCGCCGTGGCGGGTGGCGATGCGGGCCCGGTCCGAGAAGAAGACCTCGTAGGAGATGGCGACCCCGAACCGTCCGGCGGCGGTGTTGAGGACGCCCGGCCCGTGGCCCGCAATGGCGTCCCGGGGCACGGCATCCAGGTTGGCCAGGTGCTTCACCAGCCCCCGGAAGGGGATGTACTCGCCGTAGGGGACCCGGTGCACCTTGTCATAGCGGGCGCTGATCGTGCCGTCGGGCTCCCAGGCCAGGGCGGCGTTGGCGAAGTGGTTGGGCCCGGCGTCCTCCACGATGCCCGCCACCACGGTGGCGTTGAGCTGCCGGGCCGTTGTGGCCACGTCCTCGGCCTGGGGCGAGCCCTTGATCGAATCGACGTCGATGACGTCTTCGGGCCACACGACGAGCTCGACGGGCGTCTGCACCTTGGCGCTGGCCTGCAGCTGGGCGCGGAACACCTGGGTGGGATCGCTGTAGATGGCCCGCAGTCCTCGCCGGCCGCCGCCCTGCACCGACGCCACGGCGAGCTGCCCGGTCCTGTGGGTGCCGCCCGCGAGATGCCCGCCGACGACACAGGCGATGACGACGAGGAGCGCCACCGCGGCGTACACGAACCGCTGGCGGACCGCGGCCACGACGGCGACGGCCACCGCGCCGATCAGGGCCACGACCAGCAGCTGACCGCCGAGGCGGGCGGCGGGCGCCAGCGGCCCGCCGACCTGGCCGAGCGGCAGGCCGGCGAGTGGCACGCCGCCGAACGGGAAGTGGTCGCGCGCGTACTCGGCGAGCACGAGGGCGGCGGGCACGGCCCACAGCCGGTGCCTCGCGACCGTCAGGCACGCCAGGGAGAGGATGGCGATCTCGATGATGACGGCGACCACGTAGCCGGGGGCGCTGAACTCGCTCATCCAGAACCAGCCGACGGCGTACAGCGTCAGCCCG
>JAFAUA010000469.1 GCA_019243595.1 Acidimicrobiia bacterium | reverse complement strand
GATCACGGCCACGGCGTCGGCCCGAACGGCGACGGGAGGCCGAGCTTGCCGGGGTTGAGGATGCCGTTGGGGTCGAGGGCTCGCTTCATCGCCAACAGCACGTCGTAGGCGGGACCGAGCGCGTCCTTGACGAACCGGCTGCGGTTCAGACCGACACCGTGGTGGTGGCTGAGGGCGCCCCCGCGAGCCAGCACGGCGCGCGTGGTCGCGTCCCAGACGGCGACGTAGAAGCGCTCGCGCTCGTCGACGGGTGGCCTTCCCGCGAAGGTGAAGTACAGGCAGGCCCCGTCGCTGTAGGCGTGCGACTGGTGAGCCGAGACGACGAGGATGTGCTCGATGGCGCCGACCGCCGCTTGGACGTCGTCGTAGATGGCACCCAGCGCCGACCACCGACCGGCGATCTCGATCGTGTCGACGACGATCTCCCGGCGGATCAGCGCTTCGAGCGCCGACACGTCGTTGCGGTGACCGAGCCACCGGTCGACCAGGGCGTCGTCGAGCCGTGCTGCCGACGAGCACTCTTCGGCGACCAGGCTCATGACGCCGTCGACGAGTGCCGGTTCGCCCTCGTCGAGCACGATCAGAGCGCAGGCGTCTGCCACCTCGAAGTTCCGCTGCGACTCAGGCTCGTCGTACAGCCGCAGCACGGCTGGGGTGGCGCCCCGCCGGAGGATGCGCCGGCAGGCGTCGAGGCCCTCGACGAACGAGCCGAAGCCGAACGCGGCCCGTCGTTCCGCCGGTGCCACCGGGTGCACGCGCAGGGTCGCCTCGGTGACCACGCCCAGCGTGCCTTCGCTGCCGACGAAGACCTGGTTCAGGTCGGGCCCCACTGCCGCGCGCGGCCCGCCCGATCCGGTGTGCACCACCTGGCCGTCGGCGAGCACGACCTCCATGTCGACGACCATGTCTTCGATCTTGCCGTAGCGGGTCGAGTACTGGCCCGCTCCGCGGCAGGCCAACCAACCGCCGACCGTCGAGAGCTGCACCGACTGCGGCCAGTGCCCGGTCGTGACCGAGTACTTGGCGCGCAGCTCGTCCTCGAGGACGTCGCCGAACGTTCCTGCCCGCACGCGCAGCAGCAGCGACTGGTCGTCGACGTCGACGATGCCCGCCATGTCGGTCATGTCGAGGAGGACGCCGCCGTGCACCGGAACGGACGCCCCGACGACGCCGCTGCGGCCGGCGGCGGTCGTCACCGGCACCAGCGCGGCATCGCAGAGGCCGAGCACGGCGGACACCTGCTCGGTTGAAGAAGGTCGCACGATCGCTGCGGCCCGGCCTGGCTCGGTCCCGTCGAGGGCCCACGCCATTGCCAACGGCCACCAGTCCCGGCCGGTTTCGACGGTGTCGGCGACATCGGTTGAGACGGCGGCGCCCGTGCCGCGCAGGGCGTCGAGCACGCTGGCATCGACGTCGACGACCGACGCATCCGAGAACCGGCGGGCAATCGACTCCACGGGGGCGTCGAAGGCGATGGCCGGTGTGGGGGCGCCCCGGTTGGTGTTCACGCGCTTACGTGCTCCTGAAGGCCGGCGGCCTCGCGCTCTGCTTCGGCCGAGGCTTGGAACGCGGAGGCTTGGCGGGTCGCCTCGGCGTCGTCCCACCCGAGCTCGCCCGCGATCAATCGGGCGACGTCGGGCGCCACGGCAGCAGTTTCGTCGCGCGCCAGGAGCAGCGCGCGCGTGCGGCGCGCCAACACGTCGTCGAGCGTGTGGGCCATCTCGTAGCGCGCCGAGTACAACGCTTCGGCGCGGCGGTACGGCAGCGACGGCACCAATGGCTCGCCGAGTGCCGGCTCGGCGGCGATCATTGCCTGCACGGTGCGGGCATCGCCTCCGTAGCGAGTTCTCAGGTGCTCGTCGGTCACGGCCTCGAAGCCCTCCGAGCCGCGCAACGAAAGACGAGCGGTGCGCGAGCGCCCACCCCGCCCGAGCACGTCGACCACCGCGTCGACGGTGTCGGCCGCCATGCGCCGGTAGGTCGTTAGCTTGCCGCCGTTCACCGTGATCAGTCCGCCTGTCGACCGGCTCACGCTGTGCCGCCGCGACAGGTCGGCGGTGCGGTCGCTCTTGGCATCGCGCACGAGCGGTCGCAGGCCGGCCCACGTTCCCAGCACGTCCTCGGTCGAGAGTGGTGACGTCAGGAAGCGGTTGACGGCGTCCAGGAGATAGCGAATGTCCTCGGGCGTGCAAACGGGGTCGTCGAGGGGCCCGTCGTAGTCGGTATCGGTCGTGCCGACGTACACACGGTCGCCCCAGGGCACGACGAAGATCGACCGCTTGTCCTTGAGGACAGGGATCACCACCGCGATGTCGCACCGCACTTTCTCCCACGGCACGCTGACGTGGATCCCCTTGGCGGGCCGCAGGCTGGCCGAGCCGGCGCCCTCGTCCATGGCGCGCACCTGGTCGCTCCACACGCCGGTGGCGTTCACGACGACGTGGGCGCGCACGTCGAGGTCGCCGATGCGGGCCCCGACGATCTGGCCGTCGCGGCCCTTCATCAGCTCGGTGACGCCGGCGTAGTTGGCGGCCACCGCGCCGTGGTCGAGGACGGCGGTGCGCGCGATCGTCAGCGTCAGCCGGGCGTCGTCGGCTTGGGCGTCGTAGTACTCGAAGCCGGCGGCGAGTCCGTCGCGCCGCAGGGTGGGCATGTGCACGAGCGTGTCATCGGGCGAGATGCGGTGGTGGCGCTTGCCGATGCGCAGCCCGCCGGTGAGGTCGTACATCCACAGCGCCGAGTTGAGAGCCTTGGCGATGGCCTTACCGCCGTAGAGCGGGATGAGGAACGGCAGTGGCTTGACCAAATGGGGCGCGTTGCGGAGCAGCCGCTGGCGTTCGTAGAGGGCCTCATACACGAGGCGGTAGTCGCGCTGGTTCAGGTACCGCAGTCCGCCGTG
>JAFAUA010000418.1 GCA_019243595.1 Acidimicrobiia bacterium | reverse complement strand
CGCCTCCTCCAGCTGCGCGCTGCTCCCCGCATCGCTGACCGCCCGGTAGCGCGTCTCCTCATCGGAGCCCCGGAGGTATCCAATGACGCCCCAGCAGCCGTGGTGATGCACGCCGCTCGAGGTGCCCTCCGGGAACACGACGGCGAGGATGTGGAACCGGCCGTCGGGATCGGCGTACAGCAGGTTGCCGATGGCCGCACCATCCAGCGGCTCGTAGGCATCCGTCGGAATCGGCGCCTCAGCATCGAGCAGGGCACGCATAGCGGGGGCGATGGCTTCGGCGCGTGCCCGGTCGTCGGCGAGCGATGCGTCGTCCAACGCGGCAGCCGTCGCGGCGACGAGTTCGTCGAGCACGCTCATCGCGCGCCGACGGTAGCGTCGACCGCGTGCCGCCGCGCGTGGATCCTCTCGACCGCCGCGTCGTGCTCGCCCACCTGCCGACGCCGCTCGAGCCCATGCGCCGGCTGGCCGCCCACCTCGACATGGACGAGGACGCCCTCTGGGTGAAGCGGGACGATGCCACGGGACTGGCCGGCGGCGGCAACAAGGCTCGCAAGCTCGAGTACCTCTGCGAGGACGCGACCGTTCACGGCTGCGACACGCTGGTCACCGGCGGCGGCCCCCAGAGCAATCACGTGCGCATGACGGCCGCCGCCGCCAACAAGCTGGGGCTCCACTGCACGATCGTCCTGAGCAGCGATCCGCCGTCGACGCCGAGCGGCAACGTCGTCCTCGACGAGCTACTGGCGCCGGAGATCGTGTGGGTCGGCCGCCTCGACTACTACGCCGTCGAAAGCGCGATCGATCACACCGCCCGCCGCCTCATCGACGAGGGGCGGCGTCCGTATGCCATGCCGATCGGCGGCGCCTCGGTGACCGGTGCAATGGGCTACGTGCGCGGCGCGCAAGAGATCGTCCGCCAGCAGCCCGACGTCGACCTCGTGGTCACCGCCGACGGCTCGGGTGGTACCCACGCCGGACTGGCCGCCGGTCTCGGCAGCCACGACCGCGTCCTGGGCGTGGACGTCGGCGCCCGTCCCGACCTCGACACGTATGTGCCAGAGAAGGCGACGGAGACAGCTCGTCTCGCCGGACTGCCGGAGCCAACCGGTGACGTGCGCGTCGACCACGAACACTTCGGCAAGGGCTACGGCGCGCCGACCGACGCGGGTCGCGAGGCGCTCGATCTGGCGGCCCGCCTCGAAGGCCTGATCCTCGACCCCGTCTACACGGGCAAGGCCATGGCCGGCCTCATCGCCGCCCGCCGCGACGGACGCATCGAGCGCGACACCAAGGTCGTGTTTCTGCACACCGGTGGGATGCCGGCGCTGTTCGCGTCGGCCTACGCCGAGTGGGTCAAGACGACGCCCCCGTCGTCTTCTTGACCTTCGGGTTGTAGCAAGTCCCTTTCATGCCGAGCATCTCGGCGGGCACGCAGAAGTTCGAGTTGAGGCACCGACGCGGTTCGGGGCTCCCTCCGAGGATGCGCGCCGCCAGGTCGGCCTCGGCGTAGAACGGCCGGCCGATGCCGACCATGTCGGCCTCCCCTCCTTCGAGGATGCCGTTGACCTCGTCGGCAGTGCGGATGCCGCCGACCGCGAACACCGGAATCGAGAGTCGCCGCTTCGCCTCTGTGAAGACGTCACGGTTCCACACCGGACGGAAGGGATTGCGCACGCTGCCCACGACGTAGCCGGCCATCAGCACGGCCCACTGGACGCGAGACGGAGCGGCCTCGCGGAGCCGCCGCTTCATCGTCGGGTTGCGCCACAGCGACGCCGGGATGTCTCCCTTGGTCAGCGTCGTGTCCGGGAGCACTGAAAGACGCACGGGCGTCACCGCGTGGTACCCCCACTCCTGGGCAAGACGGCACAGCTCCATGCCGTCGTCGAAGGAGATGCGCGGCGTGAGCGGTGGCGACTTCTCGTCGACGGGGATCTTTACCGTGCACGCGTAGTCCTCGCCCGCATGTTCGGCGATCGCCTCACGAATCACGCGCAACACGCGACCTCGGTTCTCGACCGAGCCGCCGAACTCGTCGGTACGCCGGTTGTAGAAGGGCGTGAGGAACTGGTGGATGAGCTTGGCGTTGCCCGACGCCAGTTGCACCCCGTCGTAGCCCGCCTCCCGCGCCCACGCTGAGACTTCACCGAAGCGCGTCGCCATCGCGTACACCTCGTCAGTCGTCATCGGGTGCACGGGCGCCCGCAGGAAGGCGGGACGCAAGGCGAGCGGCAACTTCGACGGAGCGAGCAGCGGTCCCTTGCGTTCCTCGGCATAGGGATGGTGCCACGCCTCCATGGCGTACAGACCGCCGTGACCGATCTGCAGGAACACCGCGCCGCCCTCGGCGTGCACGGCGTCGACCATCTCGCCCAACCGGAGGACGCGCTCCCGGGTATTGACGAGCGTCATCCCCGGTGACGTGCGGCCCTCCTCGTAGATGCACGAGTTTCCCTGCACGATCAGGCCGACCCCGGCGCGGGCGTTGGCCACGAACTGCCGGGCGTACTGCTTGGCGGCGTCGGGTAACGAGCCGGCACCCTCGAGCACGGGCGCCCGGTACAGCCGGTTGCGGATCCGGGCAGACCCGATCTGCAGCGGCGTCTCGAGGATCGCCATGCGGCCCTTAGAGATCGAGGTCGGGATAGCGGGCTTGGAGCTGGTCGACGAGCAGCGCCACCTGGTCGGCGCGCAGCGAGTCCTCCTCCTCCTCGGCGAGGTCGAGCGCTATCTCACTGAGCTCTCGCCACGTCACCCATCCGACCGCTGCGGTCAACGCGTCGAGATCGTCGCCGGATGCTGCTGCTTCGAGCAGCGCCTGGAGCTGACCCTCGTCGTCGCGCGTAGGAACGACGGCGAGGAAGGCGGGCCTGCGCCCGCCCAGAGCAGCGTCAGAGGCCGCCTTCAACATGGCGTTGCGCGCCTCGTCAGAGGTCGGCGAGGAGTCGAGGGTGGCGAGACAGATGACGAGCCCGTTGGGCCCGTCGATCAAGACGTCGACACTGCGCTCGAGATCGACGCCTGTCGCCCACAACTGCACAGACGCGCCTTCCCACTCGACGTCTTCGATCGGGCGCTCGCCGCCGAGACCGACGTCGAGCAGGCGTGGGACCCACGCGTCGGTCTGCCACAGGGCCAGCGTGCGGAAGGCGTTCCACGCCAGGCGATCGGGCCGGCTGTCGTCGCCGATGCGCATCATGGTGGCGCTGTTCAGCGCCGGATTCTGCGGGTCGGCGAGGAATGCTTCAGGGCCCGGATCGGTCATAGGTGCGCAAGTTAGTGTGACAGTCAGTGCGCACGGTCGTGGAGGTCGCAGACGCGGTCCGGGCCGGCGAGATCAAGGCGAGCGAGATCCTCGACGAGTGCCTCGCCGCGATCGACGCCCGCAACGGCGAGCTCAACGCCTTCGTGTATCTGGACGCCGAGCTGGCGCGCGCCGTCGCCGAGCAGGTCGATCAGGCCGTCGCCCGGGGCGACGACCCCGGCCCTCTCGCCGGCGTGCCGTTCGGCGTGAAGGACCTCGAGGACTGCGCGGGCATGCCGACGTCGCACGGGTCGCTCCTCTACAAGGGGCGTCCACCCGTCGACACCGACTCGGTGCACGTAGGCCGGCTGCGGGCGGCTGGTGCGGTTCCAGTCGGCAAGACCGCCACACCCGAGTTCGGCGTCACGGCCTTCACCCACACGAAGGCGTGGGGCACGACGAGGAATCCGTGGGATCTCACGCGCACCCCGGGCGGATCGAGCGGTGGGTCGGCTGCCGCGGTGGCCGCCGGGCTGGTGCCGTTCTCCACGGCGAGCGACGGCGGCGGATCCACGCGCATCCCCGCGGCGTTCACCGGGCTCGTCGGCCTGAAGGCCAGCTTCGGTCGCATCCCCCACGAACGATCCAGCCCGTCGGAGACGTCGTGCTACGGCGCTCTCACGACGACGGTGCGCGACGCGGCCCGCCATCTCGACGTGGCCGCCGGCCCGCACAACCTCGACCGCGCATCACTGCCTGCGCCCGGCCTCTCCTATGAACGGGTTATCGAGGAGCTCGACGTCGGTGGGCTCAAAGCGTTGTGGTCACCGGACATGGGCTACGCCGTCGTCGTGCCGGAGATCGAGGAGCTGGCGCGGGCGGCGGCGGAGTCACTCGTCGACGCCGCCGGTCTGCAACGCGTCGAGCGACCTTTCTCGCCCTCGAGCCCGATGCGGACGTGGCTATCGGCCGGCGCCGCCGACATGTGGCTCGATCTCGAGGAAGGCATGTGGCCCGAGTGCGCCGACGACCTGACGGGCCTGGTGCGGGCCAGCCTCCGTCGCACGCAGGAGTGGACGCTGCCGCGGTACGCACGCGCCCTCCGCCACCGCCAACAGCTGGAAGAGGAGGTCGCCGACCTGTTCGCCGACATCGACGTGCTGCTCACGCCGACGACAGCGATGGCGGCCTATGCCGCCGAGGGGCCGCTGCCGATGGAGATCAACGGCAAAGACGCCCGCCACTCGGGGCCGGTGCCTTTCACCATGCTCGCCAACTTGTGCTGGAACCCGGCGATCTCGGTCCCCGCCGGCGTCACCCACGAGGGGCTGCCCGTCGGGCTGCAGATCACCGTGCGCCGGCACGCCGATGACGTCGCCCTGCGCCTGGCCCGCATCTTCGAGCAGACGCGACCCTGGCCGCGGCTCGCGCCGCAGCCTTAGGCGCGTCTACGCGGTGCGCAACGCCTGGCCGCGGACCCGGGCGAACATCGCCATCGACGAGCCGAGCACGACGAGGGCAACGAGACCCGCGAGGTTGGCGGCCGTGAACGGGTTGGGCACGGTGGGGCCGCTCGCCGCCGTCCGCTGGTGGCTGGCACCCAGAACGGCCAGCGGCACCGAGGGCGCAGGCGCCACGGTCGTGGCGACGGGAGCGGCAGCGGCGACCGGGGCCGGGGCCGGATTGGCGGCGGCGTGCACGGGCGTGGCGGCGTGGACGGGCGTCGACGCCGGTTGGGGCGCGGCCGCCGGCCTCGGAGCCGGACGGGGCGCAGGCCTCGGCGGCGGCGCGGTGTGCGTGGGCGCCGGAGCGGGGGCCGACCCGACCTTGGGCTGCTCGTAGTCCTCGGTCACCCAGAGCGTGCCGTGAGAGTCCTGGACGACGGAGACGCCGATCTGGGTGAAGCTCGGGTCGACCATGTTCTCGAAGTGGTGGGGGCTGTTCTCGAACGCCGTCTCGATGCTGGCGACGTCGCCGCCCGTGCCGACGTTCTCGCCGAGCATCCGCCAGCCGCTCACCTGGTTGGCGAAGGCCGGGTTGTGGGCGAGCGTCCCGTCAGTCGCCATCTGCGCCGACCACGCGCTGGCCACGGCTGAAAGCGGCGGGCTGATCGAAAGGGTGCCCAGGCCGCGGCCGGCGCGGATCTGGTTGATGGCATTGACGAAGTAATCCTCGCTGGGCGACGCGGCCGCCGGGCGGGCAAAAGCAAAGAGTGAGGCGCCGATG
>JAFAUA010000332.1 GCA_019243595.1 Acidimicrobiia bacterium | reverse complement strand
AGGATCTTGCGCCTGCTCTGCCACCGTGGGCCGAGCACGCCGAGGGGAGTGACGGGGCGGTGTCCACCACTGCTCACGCCCTACTTAGCCCCGTGGGCAGCATCGACATCGCCCTCGAGCTCCTTCGTCGCAAGACCGAGGAGCTCGGTGCCGACGAGTGCGTCGCCCTCATCGGCACGGCCCAGCGCCAGGTCCGCATCTTGGGTGGCGCCCTCCAGGACATGATGCGCGGCCACGCCGGCAACCTCGTCATGCTCGACGACGTGTGCCGCACCGCCCCCGAGCCGCTGTCCTCTGCGACAGGCGACTCGCAGCGGGCGAGCTAGTCGCTCCGGATCGCGTCCGCTCCGGACACGATCGCGGTAACCGTCTTGCGACCCAGCCCAGACACCTCCGCGATCTGGCGCAGCGATGCGCCCGCGCGATGCGCAACTCGAATCATGTCGTCGCGGATCTGTGTTTCCTTCGCCGCCCGTTCGGCACTCAGGCCGACCACGACCAATGCCGAGCCCAGCTCGCCTTCCTCGCTGCTTCGATACTTTTCCATCGCCGTGGTCGCGGCTGACACCTGGGCCTCGGTGTATCTCACAGTTCCTCCCGCAGCGCCTGAGCGAGTTTGTCCCGGATCGCCATCAGCCGCGGCACCCGTGGTGACATCTCGGACCTTGCCTCCGCATCGTTCAAGTGCGCCAGCGTCATCCCGAGCAGCTCGAGAGCCTCGATCCGCTCGAACTCGACGCTGATCATCGGCCCAATTGTAGCCACCCGCGGTCCCACTGGGACCACCGACCTCGGCGGGACTACTCCGCCTGTTTGCCGAGGACCAGGCCCGGCAGCCGACCGTGGGCGATGAGGATCGCCACCCCCGCCAGCAAGAGGAACAGGATCAGCGACGCGGCGCGCGACCCGTTGACCAGCGGCGCGGACGACACCACCGCGAGGCCGGCCGGCAAGCTTCCCGGCGCGGCGTGCGAGGGAGAAGTTGCCGGCCCCGAGCCCTGGGGGGAGACACTCGGGGCCGGCGTGGCTGGCGCCGTGGACGCTCCGGCGCTTGGGGCACCGGCGCCAGCACCGGCCGCTGCGGAAGCGGCCGGGCTCTGGGTTCCCGCCACGGGGGCGTGGGGGAGTCGGGAGGGGGCAGGGGTCGACGGCCGGGGCGGCGGCGGGGGCGACGCCGGCTTGGGCGCCGGCTGCGGCAGCTGGGTCGACGGCAGCGTGCCGGCCTTGGCCTGCTTGAAGTCTTCGGTGACCCACAGGACGCCGCCGGACTCCACGACGCCGATGCCGACGTAGTTGAAGGCGGGGTCGACCATGTTCTGGAAGTGGTGGGGGCTGGCCTCGAGGGCCGCCTCGACCGTGGCCTCGTCCGAGCCCGTGCCGACGTTCTCGCCGAGCGTGCGCCAGTTGGAGATCTGGCCGGCGATGTTGGGGTTGTGCGACAGGCCGGCGGGACCGGCCATCTGGGCGCTCCACGCCCGGGCCACCGAGATCAGCTGGCCGTCGGTCGCCAGCGGGGGCACGCCGTTGCGGACTCGCACCAGGTTGAGATCGGCGAAGAACTGGGCCTCGTCGACGTTGGAGTCGGCCTTGGCGGCCGGAACCACGGCGAAGGCCAGCCCCAGCCCGGCGGCGACGGCCAGGCCCAGGGCGATCAGGCGATGGTGCAGCGGGCGCCGGGTCGCAGTGGTCGGGTCCATACCCGACCTATCGGAGGACCGACTAGTCCGCTTTAACTAGTTCGTCCGATTTCGGCAGGGGCTGTCCGCTGTGCGCCTTGCGCAGGAACGTCCCCACCCCGAGGGCCGTCAGGGCCGACACCCCGATCCAGCCAGCGATGGCCACCAACACCATGTCCCCCACCTACCCCAGAGAGTGCCCGATTTGCTCAGCTTGTCCTAATTCGTCACCCAGCCGGGGAATCCTCCGTCAACCGGGGCTGTCGGAAGGAAAAGTTTTGGTTGGGCCCGCTCGCGCCCAGGGCGAGGGCCGCCGCCGCGCCCGCGCACACGAAGCCCACCCCCACGGCCACGCCGCCGATGACGTCGGTCGGGTAGTGCCAGCCGAGGCGGACGAGGGCGGTGCCGACGAGGGCGGCGTAGGGGACGGCCACGACGGCCGCAACGACGCCCGCCCGCCAGCCGCCGAGGCGCCAGGCCGCGAACACGACCGCCGCGCCGAGGGCGGCGGCCAGCGTCTCATGGCCCGACGGGTACGACAGCGACGAGCCGTGCAGGCGGCCCACGCCGTGCTTGGCGACCACGCTGAACACCCCGGCCAGCGTGGGGCCCGCCATGCACACGACGGCGGTGAGGGCGTCGCGCCGCAGCGCCCACACGGCGACGACCACCACCGCCACCACGATCGTCACGAACGCCGGCGAGCCGGCGGCCGCCACGTGCTCGAGCTGGGCCCAGCCTGAGCCGAACCAGGTGACGCCCAGGATGTTCGAGGGCGCGTACTGCGGGCCGGCAAGGGTCCGGTCGAGGCCGATCGTCGCCTTGTGCCACACGAGGGCGGCGAACACGACGAACACCACGGCGCACACGGCGGCGATCACGGCGAGCACGCGGACGGCACGCGAGGACATCTCCCGTCGCACGCTACGGGCGCGTGCGGCCTGAGCGTTGGTCAGCCCCTGTCGGGGAAATTCTTGGGCGGACGGCAACGGCGCGCTCATCGTCTCCTCACATCCATCGTCGACGATGAGCACAGTGGACGAGACGGCCAGCGCCATCGCACACCTCTACCGGCGTGCCGGCTTCGGCATCCGCCCCGACGAGCTCGAGGCCGCCACGGCACGGGGGTACCAGGCGACCGTCGACCGCCTGCTCGCCACGTCGGGCGTCGACCCGGCGGCCGACGCCGTGGCCGTCCCCACGCTCACGCCGCCGCAGCCCGACGCCAACCGCAACGCCACCGTCGAGCAGCGCCAGACAATGCAACGGGCCCTGCGCCAGGAGTCGATGCAACTCGCCCGCTGGTGGTTCCAGCGGATGGTGGTGGCCGCCAGCCCTCTCGCCGAGAAGCTTCCGCTGTTCTGGCACGGGCACTTCGCCACGTCGGTCGACAAGGTCCGCTTCGGCTCCCTGATGTACCGCCAAAACCAGCTCTTCCGCGCCCTCGGCAGCGGGCCGTTCGAGAACCTCACCCAAGCGGTGGCCAAGGATCCGGCGATGCTCGTCTGGCTCGACGCCAACTCCGACAAGAAGGGCCACCCCAACGAGAACTTCGCCCGTGAGCTGCTCGAGCTGTTCACCCTCGGCCTCGGCAACTACACCGAGGACGACGTCAAGGCCGCGGCGCGTGCCTTCACCGGCTGGACCTTCGACCCGGCGGCCGCCCAGTTCCGTCTACGTGGCGGCCAGCACGACGACGACCCCAAGACCGTGCTCGGTGTAACGGGTGACCTGGGCGGCGAGGACGTCATCCGCGCCGCCGTCCATCAACCGGCGTCGGCCCGCTTCGTCGTGGCCAAGGTCTGGAGCCACTTTGCGTGGCCGATCGATCCGACCGACCCCGTCGTCGACGGACTGCTCGACGCGTACGGGCCCGACCTGCACGTCGGGCGCCTGCTACGCGCCGTGTTCCTGCACCCGCAATTCACCTCGACCCAGGCCCGCACGGG
>JAFAUA010000247.1 GCA_019243595.1 Acidimicrobiia bacterium | reverse complement strand
TGGCTGAAGAGGTACGTCACCGTGCCCGCGACTGGAGCCGGCGTCGCGGTCATGATTTCAGCCCTCGGTTCGGAAGCGACCTGCGAGGTCGTCCAGCACCCGCCGGATCACGCGGATGTCGCCCTTCATGACGAACTCGTCGACGTCAGGACTGTCCTCCGCCTGATGGCCGACGGGCGCCGCCGAGAACATGACGACCACCACGTTGGGGTCGAGCTCCTTGAGGTGGCGGGCGACCGAGAAGCCGCCCCCACCCGGAAGCATGAAGTCGACGACGGCGACGTGGGGCGGGTGGGCGGTGGCCGCCGTAACCGCGTCGCCCAGATTGCCGGCCGACTGCACCTGCCAGCTGGCGGCGGCGACGGTCTCGAGGAGGCGGACCATGTCCGGTCCGTCGTCGATGATCAACAGGCTGGGTCGTCCGTCGCCGTCAGGCACGCCGCCAGTTTGTCCGGTTTGGGGGCTCCGGTGTCACGATGGGCGGGTGATCCGCAAGCCTGTCACCCTCGGGGGCTCCATGATCGCCGTGATCTTGGCGGCGGGAATCGGCACGCTCGTCGTGATCGTCCAGGCCGTCATGCGCCTGGCCGCCCGCCGGCGAGCTTGATTCCTTCTATCCAGCACCCCTTGCTGCCCGCCGAGAGATGGGGTCGACCGCGTAGTACACGGCGAGGGCGGCGTGGAGGGCGAGCAGCGCGTAGGCGTTCACGAACGCCAGGCCGATGGTCAACGTGTAGAGGACCGGACCGCTGGCGAACCCGAGCGTCGCGCTCCGGCGCTGGTCCTCGGGGAAGCCGTCGTCGAGCAGGCGTCTCCCCGCCGACGCGTACAACCAGAGCGCCGCCCAGCAGACGGCGTTGATCGCCATGGCGACCGAATAGAACACGGCGGCGGCGCGTGTGCCTTCGCCGCGACGCAGGGCCTCGCCGAGCACGCCCGTCGGATACGGCAGGAACACCACCGTCAGCAGGAGCAGCTGGTTGAGATACACGAGCGGCCGGTCGATATGGTCGAGGTAGCCGAAGATCGAGTGGTGGTTGAGCCACATGATGCCGATGACGATGAAGCTGACGATGTAGGCAGCCAGCGAAGGCCACCGATCCCAGATCTGGTGGGAGAGCTGCCGGTAGTTGGTCGGCTCGGCGATCGTGAGCACGAGCAGGGTGATGGCGATGGCGAACACCCCGTCGCTGAACGCCTCGACCCGCACCTTGTTCATCGCCGCCAGCCTCGCATGCCGCGTGCCCGCATGTGGCCGATGTCTCGTTGACGCGACCCCGCGCCCAGGCTGAAGATAACGCCGTTAACTTATCGGCGCTACGCTCGCCTTCGGGGGGTCCGATGACTCGACTCGGTCAGTTCGCTGTTCGCCGCCACCGCCTGGTGTTGGTCGCCGGCGTGATCTTCCTGCTGGTGGCAGGGGCGGTCGGAGGCAGCGTCTCCAAGATCCTCTCCAACGGCGGCTTCGACAACCCGCACTCGGAATACAGCAAGGCGTCGACGATCCTCCAGACGCAGTTCCACGCCGGCGAGCCCAACCTCGTGCTCTTGGTGACCGCCAAGTCCGGCACCGTGGACACGCCTGCGGTGGCGGCCGAGGGCCTGCGGCTCACCCAGGAGCTGGCGGCTACGCAGTTCGTGGGCCAGACGGCGTCGTACTGGTCGCTGGGCTCGCCTCCGCCGCTGCACAGCGCCGACGCCAAGGGCGCGCTGGTATTGGCCCGCATCGCCGGCAACGACGATCAGGTGATCAAGCGGGTCAAGGACATCGCGCCGAAATTCACGCTCGACAACGCCGTGGTCAACGTCCGCGTCGGCGGCTACTCCCAGGTCTTCAACCAGGTCGGGACCCAGATCCGCAGCGACCTCGAGAAGTCTGAGGCCATCACCCTCCCGGTCGTGATCCTCCTGCTGATCATCGTGTTCGGCAGCGTGGTCGCCGCCGGGCTCCCCCTGGGCGTCGGCATCCTCTCGGTGATCGGAACGTTCCTCGTGCTCCGCATCATCGCCGCCGTCACCGACGTGTCGATCTACTCGCTGAACCTGACGACGGCCATGGGGCTCGGCCTGGCGATCGACTACAGCCTCTTCATCGTGTCTCGCTACCGGGAGGAGCTGCGGGCCGGGCGCGACACCGAGGGCGCAGTCGTGCGCACCGTCGAGACCGCCGGGCGGACCGTCCTGTTCAGCGCCATGACCGTCGCCGCATCGCTCTGCGCGCTGCTCGTGTTCCCGCTGTACTTCCTGCGGTCCTTCGCCTACGCGGGCATCCCCGTCGTCGCTTTGGCCGCCGGCGGCGCAGTGATCCTTCTCCCTGCCGCGCTGGCGAGTCTCGGCCCGCGCGTCGACAGGTGGGTGCTCTGGCACCACGAGCCCAAGCCCGTCGGCGAGGGCGGCTGGCACCGCATCGCCATGGCCGTCATGCGCCGCCCGGTGTTGATCGGCGGTTCCATCGTCGTGGTCCTCGTCATCCTCGGGCTGCCGTTCATCCACGTGAAGTTCGGCCTCCCCGACGACCGCGTGCTCCCTGTCCAGGCCACCAGCCGTCAGGTTCAGGACGACATCCGCCACGGCTTCTCGTCGAACGAGTCGGCGCCCCTGTCGGTCGTGGCGCCCGTCGCGCCTGCCACAGCCGGCCGGGACGCGGCCATCGACCAGTACTCCGTGCAGCTGTCGAAGATGGGCGGCGTGGCGCGCGTCGACAGCCTGACCGGGTCGTACATCAATGGACAGCGGATCATCGGCGCCAACCCGTCGTCGGCGCGCTTCGCCAACCCGCAGGGGACGTGGCTGTCGGTCGTCCCCGCGGTCGAGCCGGTGTCGGCCCAGGGTGAACACCTCGTGCACGAGGTGCGGAACGCGCCCGCGCCGTTCAAGGTGTTGGTCACCGGACGGTCGGCGCAGCTTGTCGACTCGAAGCACTCGATCGTCTCCAGCCTCCCACTGGCGCTCGGCATCATCGGCGCCGTCACCTTCATCGTGCTCTTCCTGTTCACCGGGAGCGTCGTGATGCCGGTGAAGGCACTGGTGCTGAATCTGCTGAGCCTGACAGCCACGTTCGGTGCCATGGTCTGGATCTTCCAGGAGGGCCACCTGTCGGGTCTGCTCGGCTTCACCGCCACCGGCTCGCTCGACACCTCCACACCCGTCCTCATGTTCTGCATCGCCTTCGGCTTGTCGATGGACTACGAGGTGTTCCTCCTCTCTCGAATCAAGGAGGAGCACGACGTCAGCCACGACAACGTGAAGTCGGTCGCCGTCGGGCTCGAGCAGACCGGTCGCATCGTCACTGCTGCGGCCGCGCTGCTCGCCGTGGTGTTCGTCGCCTTCGGCACGTCGGAGATCGAGTTCATCAAGCTGTTCGGTCTCGGCCTCGCCCTTGCCGTGGTGATGGACGCCACGCTGATCCGGGCCACGCTGGTCCCCGCCTTCATGCGGCTGGCAGGCGAGGTCAACTGGTGGGCACCGGCGCCCCTGCGCCGCCTCTACGAGCGCATCGGTCTCAAGGAGGCTCCCGGCGACGCGGCCGTCGCCGACGACGGCCTGGGCGACGACGGCTTCGCCGCCGCCCTCGGCATCCGTCCCGGCGCCCGCGTCGAGGTGGCCGGCGCCCTCGACGAGGTTCTGGCTCGGGCCGTGAAGCGCGCCGGCGGCAAGGTCACGGCATCGAAGAACGACGACGCGGACGTCATCGTGCTCGGCGCCAACCGGGCAACCGACCTGGCCCAACTCGGCGACCTGGCCCAGCGCGTCAAGGTCGACGGGACGATCTGGGTGGTGCGCCCCGAGGACAAGCTGTCGAAGTCGGTGCGGGCCCACGGCGAAGCGGCCGGGCTCACCGAGGGTCCCACTGTCGTGCTCACCGACGAGTACGTCGGCGACCGCCTCGACGTTCGCACCGGCGGGAACGGCAAGAAGTGAACCGCGCTGCCCCCGCAACCGCGGGGCGCACCCGGGCCCGAAAGGGCGAAGGCGAGCTGCTCCACAGCGAGATCCTCGACGCCGCCGAACGGTTGCTGATCGAGACCGGCAGCGAGGAGGCGGTGTCGATCCGCCGCATCGCCGAGGCCGTCGGTGTGACCCCGCCGTCGATCTACCTGCACTTCGCCGACAAGGACGAACTCCTGCTCGCCGTGTGCGAGCGCCAGTTCGGCGAGCTGCACCGGGTGATGGAAGAAGCGGTCGAGGGCGTCGACGATCCCGTCGAGGCCGTCTACCGGCGGGGCAAGGCCTACGTGCGCTTCGGCCTCGACCACCCCGAGCAGTACCGGATCCTGTTCATGCGGGCCGCCGACCACACGATGGACGCCCCCGACGAGGCGCGGGTGCGCGACGCATCGGCGTTCCACCACTTCGTCGACGCCGTGGCGAGCGCGATCGACAGTGGTGCCCTGCCCAAGGGCAGCGACCCGGTCGTCGTCGCCCTCGAGCTGTGGTCGGTCGTGCACGGCATTACGTCACTGCTGATCTCCAAGCCGATGTTCGACTGGCCCGATGCCGACGCCCTCACCGATCATCTGCTGACGGCGGCGTGCGCCGGCCTTATGGCGACGCCGCCGTTCAGCGCGCCACCGACGCGGCGCCGCTCACGCCGCTGAGCTCGGGCGGGAGCAGGGCGACGAACGCCTCCATGGCGTCGTCGCATCCCTTGCGATCGCGCGTAGCCAGCAGGTCGAGGAGCAGGCCCCGTGTCGTCGCCAGGCCGAGCCTGGCCCAGGCGCGCGCTCTCCTTTTGGGTAGCCCCGCCCGAACGCCGAGGGCAGTGGCGGGCTCGAGCCAGGACTCCACAACGGTGTCGAGGAAACCAGCCATCGGCGTGCGCCCCTGGAGGGCCTGTCCGTAGACCTCGAAGAACAGGCGCTCGAACGGCCACATCGACGAGTCGGCGAGCGTGTGCCACATGCGCCGCGCCGATTCGGCCGGCGTCAGAGTCGGGTCGTCAGCGAGGGCGACCATCGCCTCCCGCTGGCGGCGTTCGACCTCGTCGACGACCGCGACGAGCAGGCCCTCCTTCGAGCCGAAGTGGTAGATCAGCATGCGGTGGCTGGTGCCCAGGGCCGCAGCCATCTGGCGGAGGCTGACGTCGGTGAGGCCGCTGCCGGCGGCGAAGTCAACGGCGGCGTCGAGCAGCGTGGCCCTTGTCACCGATCCCTGGGATTGCACGCTCACGTACCAGATGGTACAACGGACGTACCACTCGGTACAAGGAAAGGGAACGGGGCCATGGCAAAGCAGGAGATCGACGAGAAGGCGTGGTCGCCGGCCGCGCCGGAGACGGTGTACGCCCTGCTGGCCGACGGTGCGACGTGGCCGACGTGGTCGGGTATCGGCTCCTTCGATCTGCGCGAGGAGGGTGACACCGGCGGCGAGAGTCTGAACGCCGTGCGGGTGTTCCACACCGGCCGGTCGACGAGCGTCGAGCGCCTGGTCGAGCTCGTGCCCGGACGGCGCCTGAGCTACACGCTGCTCGATGGGCTGCCGCTGCGCGACTACCGCGCCGACGTCGACCTCACGCCGAAGGACGGCGGTACGGCGATCCGCTGGCACTCGACGTTGACGGCGAAGCGCCCCGGCACCGGCTGGCTCTACCGGCTGGTGCTCGGCCGGTTCATCCGCGGCTGCGTGCGCGAGCTCGCCGAGCACGCGGCGTCGCTGCGCGAAGCGGCGTAGCGATCAGACGCGCGGGCGCACGCGGGCGATCGCCTCGGCGTCGCCCTCCACCCGCACGCCACGCCGGCGAGCGGCACGGATATCGATCGCCCCCTTCAGGAGGTCGATGACGTCGTCCGGGTTGCCGGTCACGACGGCATCAGGATGTTCCGCGGCACCGGGGTTCACCTTCACCCTGCCGTCGACGGTCCTGACGGTCACCGGGCCGTCGTCGGTGTGCAGCTCGAGGCTCACGGGAGGCTGGTCGGGTGAGACGTCGGCGAATAGCTCTTCGAGCGGGTACTTGAGCCAGTAGCCGCGCCACTCGTCGTCGCCCCGCTCCTCCATCAAGGGCACACCCCACCGTCCCAGGGCGAACAGGACGGGCAGCAGATCCCTGCCTCGATCCGTGAGCTCGAACAGCGTGGACGCGACCGGAGGCGGCGCCTCCTCGCGCTGCACGATGCCGTTCTCCTCCATCTCGCGCAGGCGATCGGCCAGCATGTTGGTGGCGATCCCCGGGAGGCCGTGGCGCAGGTCGGTGTAGCGGCTCGGCCCCTTGACGGCGAGCTCACGCACGATCAACAGCGTCCAGCGGTCGCCCACGACGTCGAGGGCTCGGGCCAGGGCGCAGTACTGCCCGTAGGAGCGCATGTCGTCAGTGTACCCCTGTGACCTTGATCATAACAAGCATCTAGTTGACTTTCTCAAGTATCAGCTTTAGGGTCGCAACATGCTCGCGACCACACCCCGCCGCCCTGCGTCGAAGAGGGCCATCCTCCTCACGCTCTGCCTCGCCGCCCTCATCATCAACATCGACGTGACGATCGTGAACGTCGCCCTACCGAGCCTCGTCCGCGAGCTGGGGGCCACGACGACGCAACTGCAATGGGTCGTCG
>JAFAUA010000037.1 GCA_019243595.1 Acidimicrobiia bacterium | reverse complement strand
TCGGAGTTGGCGCCGAAGACGAGGTCGACCGAGGTGGCGGTCCACTTCTGCGCGCCGCTCGCCCGGTCGCGGCCCTCGTAGACGTTCTCCTCTGACGCCGACGCTTTCCACTCCGTGCCCATGTCGAGCAGGTTCACGAAGAAGTCGTTGGTCAGCGCGCCCGGCCGGTCGGTGAGCACGCCATGGGTCGAGCCGCCCGCATTGGCACCGAGGGCGCGCATGCCGCCGATGAGGACCGTCATCTCGGGCGCGCTCAGGTTGAGCATGAAGGCCCGGTCGACCAACCGCTGTTCGGGCGGGACCTTGTCGCCGGTACCGAGGTAGTTGCGGAAGCCGTCGTGCGCCGGCTCGAGCACCTCGAAGGCCTCCACGTCGGTCTGGTCCTGGGAGGCGTCGGTGCGGCCGGGTGCGAACGGCACGGTGACCTTGAACCCTGCGTCCTTGGCCGCCTTCTCGATGGCCGCGCACCCGCCGAGCACGATGAGGTCGGCCAGGGACACCTTCTTGCCGTCGGTCTGGGCGTCGTTGAACTCTTGCTGGATCGCCTCGTACTTCGGCAGCGCCTCGGCCAGCTGGGCCGGGTCGTTGACCGCCCAGTCCTTCTGGGGCGCCAGGCGGATGCGCGCTCCGTTGGCACCGCCCCGCTTGTCGGTGCCGCGGAAGCTGGCGGCCGAGCCCCACGCCGTGGCGATGAGCGTCTGGATCGACAGACCGGACTTCTTGAGCAGGAGCTTGCGCTTGAGGGCGGTGATGTCCTTCTTTTCGATCAGCGGGTGGTCGACCGCCGGGATCGGGTCCTGCCACAGCTGCGGCTCCGGGACCCACGGACCGAGGTACCGCGACACCGGGCCCATGTCGCGATGCAGCAGCTTGTACCAGGCCCGGGCAAAGGCGTCGGCCAGTTGGTCGGGGTTCTCGTGGAAGCGTTTGGCGATCGGCGCGTAGACCGGATCCATCTTCAGGGCCAGGTCGGTCGTCAGCATCATCGGGGCGTGCCGCTTCGACGGATCATGGGCGTCGGGCACCGTGCCCTGGGCCTCGGGGTTCTTCGGCGTCCACTGCTTGGCGCCCGCGGGGCTCTCCGTCAGCTCGTAGTCGTAGTTGAGGAGGTTGTCGAGGTAACCGTTATCCCACGTGGTCGGCTCGTTGGTCCACGCTCCCTCGAGACCGCTGGTGAGCGTGTCGCCGCCCTTGCCGGTGCCGTAGGTGTTGCGCCACCCGATTCCCTGGGCCTCGACGGGGCAGCCCTCGGGCTCGGGGCCGATGTACTCGTCGGAGACGGCGCCGTGGCACTTGCCGAAGGTGTGGCCGCCGATGATGAGGGCGGCGGTCTCTTCGTCGTCCATCGCCATGCGTCCGAACGTCTCGCGGATGTCGCGCGCCGCGGCGAGGGGGTCGGGGTTGCCGTTCGGCCCCTCGGGGTTGACGTAGATCAACCCCATCTGCACGGCGCCGAAGGGGTTGGCGAGCTCGCGGTCACCGCTGTAGCGCTCGTCGCCGAGCCACGTGTCCTCCGGGCCCCAGAAGATCTCCTCGGGCTCCCAGACGTCGTGGCGCCCGAAGCCGAATCCGAAGGTCTTGAAGCCCATCGACTCCATGGCGACGTTGCCGGCGTAGACGATGAGGTCGGCCCACGAGATCTTGCGCCCGTACTTCTGCTTCACCGGCCACAGCAGCCGGCGGGCCTTGTCGAGATTGGCGTTGTCGGGCCAGCTGTTGAGGGGTGCGAACCGTTGCTGGCCGCTGCCGCCGCCGCCCCGGCCGTCGTGGATGCGGTAGGTGCCGGCTGCGTGCCATGTCATGCGGACAAACAGCGGGCCGTAGTGGCCGTAGTCGGCCGGCCACCAGTCCTGCGATGTCGTCATGACCTGGATCAGGTCGCGCTTCAGCCCTTCGAGGTCGAGGCTCTTGAACTCCTCGGCGTAGTCGAAGTCGGCGCCCATCGGGTTGGACCGCGGCGAGTGCTGACGAAGGACCTGCAGGTCCAGCTGGTTCGGCCACCAGTCCTGATTCGACTGGGGCCGGTGTGCCTTGGGCTCGGGGGACGGGATTGCAGGGTTCTCGCTCTCGCTGCGATCAGACACAGACCGGCCTCCTTCTCGGGCGGGTGTTCCCCTAACGGTTTACCTCCGCCGCCCGGCACCAGCACCACGATTCGACGCCGTAGCCTCCGGCCGTGCCCGACGTCGTCAAGGGCGAAAACCGCGTCGCCCGCTGCTTTTGGGGCGAGAACGAACCCCTGCGCGGGTACCACGACGCCGAGTGGGGCCGGCCCGTCGCCAACGACAGCCGGCTTTTCGAGAAGCTCAGCCTCGAGGCGTTCCAGTCTGGCCTCAGCTGGCTCACGATCCTGCGCAAGCGCGAGAACTTCCGCCGGGCGTTCAAATCCTTCGACATTGGCGCGGTCGCCCGGTTCAACAAGCGCAGCGCGGATCGCCTCATGACCGACGCCGGCATCGTGCGCAACCGGGCCAAGATCGAGGCGACGGTCAACAACGCCCGCCGATGCCTTGACCTGACGGGAGAGTTCGGCAGCTTCGCCGCCTACGTCTGGCGGTTCGAGCCTGACACCAGCCGCCCGGCTCCACGCTCGCGGCAGGCGCTGCAGTCGACCAGTCCTGAGGCCGTGGCGATGAGCAAGGACCTGAAGCGCAGGGGCTGGGCGTTCGTGGGGCCGACAACCGTCTACTCGTTCATGCAGGCCATGGGTCTCGTCAACGACCACCTCTCCCGTTGCTTCGCCCGCGCCGAGGTCGAACAAGCTCGCCGTGCTTTCCGGCGGCCCGGCTAGGTCTGATGGGCGAGATCCGGTTCCGTATCCAGCTGCAGAAGAAGGGGCCAGCTGCGGCCATCGTCCTGGATGACGCCCAAAGTGGCGGAGGTGGGCGAGGGGGCGAAGCGATTCCCGGTCGTGGCGACCGTCAACGGGTACACATGGCGCACGAGTGTGGCCCGCATGGGCGGAGAGTTCCTCGTCGGTCTCAACCGTGAGGTCCGTGAGGAAGCGGGTGTCGGCGCCGGCGCCGAGGTCGACGTCGTGCTGGCACTCGACACCAAGCCTCGTGAGGCCGAGGTCCCCGAGGATCTCGCCGCCGCCCACGCCGCGGAACCCAAGGTGAAGGCCAAGTTCGACGCCATCGCCTTTACCCATCGCAAGGAGTACGCCCGCTGGTTGGCCGAGGCCAAGCGCGACGAGACCCGTCAGCGCCGAATCGCCCAGGCCATCGAAATGATCAAGGCGGGCAAGACCCGCAGCTGAGCGCCGGTAGCCGGGTTCTTATCTCGACCTGTCGATTCGGCGGCCTGCCGTTCGTGTGGGAGGTGAAGTCGGCACTGGGCCGGCGCAAGCACACAGGAGGTTGAACGGTGGGCAAGATCGTTGTTACCGAATTCGTGTCGCTCGACGGTGTGATGGACGACCCCGGCGGGTCCGAAGGCACCCGGCACGGCGGCTGGTCGTTCAAGTTCGACCGTGGGCCCGACGGCGACAAGTTCAAGCTCGACGAGCTAGACGACGCCGAAGCGCAGCTGCTGGGCCGCGTCACCTACGAAGGCTTCGCCGCCGCCTGGCCGTCGAGGGAGGATGAGGCCGGGTTCGCGAGGCGGATGAATTCGATGCGCAAGTACGTCGTCTCCTCGACGCTTTCCGACGCGGACGCGACATGGGAGAACAGCGAGGTCGTCAGGCCCTCCGAGCTGGCCGCCCTCAAGGAGCGTGTAGACGGCACGCTCCTGGTTGCCGGCAGCACCCAGCTCGTGCACACGCTGATCCAGCAGGGCCTCGTCGACGTCCTTCGGCTGATGGTGTTCCCCATCGTGCTGGGCGAGGGCAGGCGCGTCTTCCCCCACCTCTTGGACGCGGCGCGGTTC
>JAFAUA010000030.1 GCA_019243595.1 Acidimicrobiia bacterium | reverse complement strand
CCGCGCCGGGTGGGAGTGGCTGACCGTCGAGGGCACGGCCGAGCTGGCCGGACCCGACGATCCCCTCGAGGGCATTGACGACGAGCGCCTGCGGCTGTTGCTGCGGGAGATCTTCACCGCCGCCGGTGGGACCCACGACGACTTCGGCGAGTACGTGACGCGTCGCCCGGTGGTCGCGTCGCGCACCGCCGCCGCTTGCGTGAGGAGCTCGTCGAGTGGCGTGGCCAGCAGGTCGGCGGGCACGCCCGTCACCCTAGGTCCCGCCGACGCCATATACGCGGGCCGGCGTCAGCAGCACGGCCGCCCGCCGTTCGGCAGCCATCACCCGGTCGTACTCGTCGAAGTCGTCGTGGGTCCCACCGGCGGCGGTGAAGATCTCCCGCAGCAACACCCGCAGGCGCTCGTCGTCAATGCCCTCGAGGGGATCGTCGGGTCCGGCCAGCTCGGCCGTGCCCTCGACGGTCAGCCACTCCCACCCGGCGCGGAACGTGACTGTTACCTGCGGGCGCACCCGCAGGTGCGCCAGCTTGGCCGAGCCGCCGGCCGCGACCAGGCCGACGACCGGAGCGCCGCTCACCGGGTGGTCGAGCACGCCCGCGTTCACCACGCTCGACTGCACGGTGCCGTCGCCGCGCGTCGTCGACACCACGACCAGCCCGTGGTCCTTGCCGACGAACCGCCGGACGCGGTCGAGGTCGATGTCTGCCATCAGGTGCGGTCCGCCATCTTGTTGGCCAGCTCTTGCTCGAGCTTGGTGTCGAACGGTGAGCCGGCGTTGGTGGTCTGGAGCGTGACCTCGGCGCGGCCCGCCCGGAAGATGATGAAGTCGACGTAGACCGGGACGTTGGTACCGGCCAACGGAATGGTGAAGCTGCCCTGGTGGGCGGCGGTGCCGTCCTTCAGCGTCGGGAACACCAGCTGCTGCACGGCGAGGTTGCTGGGCGTGAACCCACTGGGCAGGCGCTCCTTGATCACCGGCTCCAGCGCCTGCTGCATACAGGTGGTGGCCTTGTTGCTCTGATATCCGGCCAGGTCGGCGCTGGCCTGGTCGCCGGTCTTGACGATGCGAGCGCTAGAGCTGACGTTGACGCCCTGCCCCTTGCTGAAGTCGTCGGAATTGACCAGCGCGGTCGTGTGCGGTGCGGGGTCGCCAATGCCCAGGCAGGTGCTCAGCTGGCGGATGACCGCGGCTTGCGTCGGATCGGCGGCGTGGGGCTGCGCGTCGAACCCCGACGGCAGGTCGGCCTTTTTCAGCACGATCTTGGCTGCGAGCGCGCCGTCGCCGATCGCCGGCTTCGCCGTCTGCTTGCCTCCGCACGCTCCGGCCGAGAGGACCGCGACGGCTGCCACCGCCGCCAGGCCGCGATGCACGGTCAGCTCTCGCCGGCGGCCGCGGGGTCGACGAGCCAGAGCACGTGTTCGCCCGTGATGTGTGACGCGGGCATGGCGGGGTCGCCGTCGCGCACCCGTGCGAACGCCTCGCGCTTCTCCTCGCCCTCGATCGTGACGATCACCAGGCGGCCGCGTGCGATCGCAGAGAACGTGAACGTCATGCGCTCGTGAGGGTTGCGGCCATGGGGGTCGGTGTTCATGACGACCAGGCGGCCGGGGTCCGCCTCCAGGCCGGTTGAATCCGGGAAGAGCGAGGCCGTGTGTCCGCACGGTCCCATCCCGAGATGGATGACGTCGAACTTGCCGACCTCGGCAACCCGCTGCTGGTACGGGTCCGGGCCCTCGTCGCAGCGCATCGGGTAGACGGCGTTGGCGGCGCCCACGCGCTGCAACAGCGCCTCGCGGACCAAGCGCTCGTTGGAGTCGGGGTCGTCGGGGGCCACGCACCGTTCGTCGCCCCAGTACACGTCGACCTGCCACCAGTCGATCTGATCGGCGCCCTCGGCGGCGAGACGCTCGTAGCAGCGGCGAGCCGTGTCCCCACCCGACACCGCGAAGTTGAACGCCTCGTCGGGCCGGCTGTGGAAGGCCTCGATCACGCGCTCGGAGAACTCGGCGGGGACGTCCTCGACGACGAGCAGCTCTCCGTTCAATGGAGGAGCCCCATGGCGGCCTCGAGCGCGGCCTCGTAGGTCTCGTTGTGGCCCATGTGGCCGAGGGCGTCGGCGAGCGAGCGAGACTGCCACTCCTCGCCGATCTGGACCTTCTGCTGGAACGACGGGCCGTCGTCGATCTCCACCGAGGCGTCGATCACCCGCTCTTCTCCCTTCCGCACGACCTCGAAGCGCCCCCGCCGGCCTTCGTGGCTCGCCACAAGCTTTATTGACAAATGCTCGGCATCGCCAAGATGGATGACCGAACGGGGGAGGTCGAGGCGGCTCATGACCCACCCGGCGAGCAGATGCCGGGGGCCCGGATGGCCCGTTACCTCGAGGCTCTGGACGGTACGCAGGAAGGGCCGGTACATGTGGCCCTCGAACAGACCGGCGAACAGGTTGCGCCACGGCTTGAGCCGCCACCACGACAGGTCGGTGATGGCAACGCGGTGGATGAGCGAGTGAAGTCGCTGGAGGGCATCGGGCTGCCAGCCGACGACGCGGGTGTCGACCACCACCCGGTCGGCGGTCTCGATGAGCGGATCGCCCTTGCTGGGGATGCTGCTCGGGAGCCACACGGCGACGGGGAGGTCGGGCAGCGTGAACGGCAGGACGAGCGAGTCGAGGTGGAACCGGGCCGGGCCGTGGCAGCCGATCACCATCTCCTCGACCGCGACCTGGCGCCCGCCCCGGTCGACGACACACACCGACACCGAGGCGTCGAGCCTGCTCTCGGCTTCGTCTTCGTCGTTCAGCACGAGGACCAACGTGCGCGAGGGATGCCGGGCGCCCAGATGACGCACGACGTCGAGGTGCTCGCCGGCCTCGTCAGTGCTGCCCACGACGATCACCAGGGTCAGGACGCTCGTGCGTAGTGCGGCGCGTTCTTCGTGGCGGCGCAGCTCCGAGAGTGCGCGTTCGACCTGGGCGGCGGTGACGTTCTCCGCTTCCCACGACCCGATGGTGTCGAACGGGACCGACGGCGTGACGGCCGCCTGGGTTTGACTCATCGACGTCGGACCTATGGCCTACGCCAGCGCCGGCCGTCGGCTTCGAGGAGCTCGTCGGCCTCCCGAGGGCCCCACGTGCCGGCTTCGTACTTGGCCAGGGGTATGTCGTCGTTCTGCCACGCCTGCAGCAGCGGGTCGACGATGTGCCACGCCCGTTGCACCTCGTCGCTGCGGATGAACAACGTGGCGTCGCCGCTGAGCGCGTCGAGCAGTAGGCGCTCGTAGGCGTCAGGCGTCTCCTCGAGGAACGCCGCCCCGTAGAAGAAGTCCATCGAGACCGAGCGGATGCGGAAGGCCTGCCCGGGGATCTTGGCGCCGAACCGGAAGCTGATGCCCTCGTCGGGCTGGATGCGGAGGACGAGCGAGTCGGCCTCGAGATCCTCGACCTGCTTCAGGTGGAACGGCAGGTGCGGCACCTTGTGAAACTGCAGGGCCACCTCGGTCACGCGCTTGGGGAGGCGCTTCCCGGTGCGGACGTAGACGGGCACGCCGGCCCACCGCCAGTTGTCGACCTTCAACTTCATGGCGACGTAGGTCTCGGTCGTGCTGTGCGGATCGACGCCCTCCTCTTCCCGGTAGGCGGTCACCTCCTCGCCACCGACCCACCCGCGGCCGTACTGGCCGCGGATCACCTGGGTCTTGACCTTGTCGGCGCTCAGGATCTCGACCGCCTTGAGGGCCTTCACCTTCTCGTCGCGGATGCCGTCGGCATCGAAGGTGACCGGGGGCTCCATGAGCGTCATGGCCACCACCTGCATGACGTGGTTCTGCACGATGTCGCGCAGGGCGCCCGCCTGCTCGTAGAAGCTGCCTCGGTGCTCGACGCCGAGGGACTCGGCGACGGTGACCTGGATGTGGTCCATGTAGCGCCGGTTCCAGATCGGTTCGTAGGTGGCATTGGCGAACCGCAGGGCGAGGACGTTCTGGACGGTCTCCTTCCCGAGGTAGTGATCGATCCGGTACACCTGGTCCTCGTCGAACGCTTCATGCACGACGCGGTCGAGTTCGAGGGCGCTTTCCAAGTCGTGCCCGAAGGGCTTTTCG
>JAFAUA010000523.1 GCA_019243595.1 Acidimicrobiia bacterium | reverse complement strand
TCGGAGGCCCGTCGCTGCAGACGGGGTTCGTGGAGGTCGACGTGTGGGCCGACGCCACGGGCGACACGTCGTGGCTGCGGCGCTTCCTCGGCGCCCTCGCGCGGCGCGGCGCGGCCGATCAGTTCAGCTTCCTCTCCGTCGAGTGGTACCCCTTCGACGACCCCTGTTCGCCGGAAGGTCCGAACCTCGCCTCCGAGCCGCGTCTGCTGCGGAACGCCTTCAAGAGCTGGGCCGCCCAAGGGGTCCCGGCCTCGATGCCCAAGATCGTCACCGAGTACGGCTATTCGCCCCAGGCTGCCGAGCCGGAGGTGGACCTGGGCGGCGCGCTCTTGAACGCCGACTTCGCCGCCCAGTTCCTGAGCATGGGCGGCACCGCCGCCTACCTCTACGGCTATGAGCCCAACGTGTTGGACCACACCCCGCCGTGCACCGGGTGGGGAAACAACATGCTTTTCAAGGCCGACGACAACTACCAGGCCAACGACGAGCTGGCGACCTATTGGGCGGCCCGCATGCTCACCCAGGACTGGACGCAGCCCGGCAGCGGCCTCCACCAGATCTATGAGGCCACGTTCACCGCGCCAGGCCGCGCCACGGCGCCGGTGACTGCATACGCCGTCCACCGTCCCGACGGCCAGTGGGCTGTGCTCGTGCTCAACAAGGACCGTTCGCGGACGTGGAACCTCACCGTCGGCTTCGTCGACGGCAGTCGCCACGTGCCGTTCGGCCCCTCGCTCAAGCTCTTCCAGTTCGGGCCTGCGCAATACCGCTGGCGAGCCAACGGCGACCATGGCCAGACCGCGTACAGCGAGCCGCCGTCGGAGCGGACGCTGTCGGCGGGCCGGCCCCTGGTCGCGCCCCCGTCTTCTCTCTCGGTTCTCGTAGGCACTGGGCCGTGACATCGGGGAGGTAGCAGCATGGTCCGAGCTGTTGTTGTTGGGGTCGCGGCCGCCGCGGTCGCTGCGATCGCCGTTGTCGCCCCGGCGCGCGCCGCGACCGACGGCGTCGGGCGGGGTTCGTCAGTGACCGTGCGCGCCAACCCCGACAATGCCGTCGTCACCGCCACCAAACAGGCGGCGGCCAACGTCGGGTTCGGCCCCGTGTCGGCGGTGGGCTTCCATCCCGACTGCTCAGCCGTCGCAGGCGTTGTTGTGGTGTGCAGGGATCCGGCCTTGCACCGCGGCGGCGCCCGCGCCGTCGCGTTGGCCGGTTCGAACTCGTGCGTGATCCGTACGAGCCCCGCGGTCGGAGGCTCACCTCATGGCGTCAACGTGATGACCAAGGCATTGGCCAAATGTCTGGCGACTCAATGAGTTCCTGAAGGCGCTACGGGTCCAAGTCGTCAGAGGAGTCCGACCCATCCGCCCACCGTCTGGACGACGACGACGAAGGCGAGCACGGCCACGGCGAGGACGCTGACGGTGGCCACGATGTTGAACCGTGATCCGTTGACCGCGTCGCCGAGCACCGCGCGGCGGTTCGCAAGCAGCAAGATGAACACCAGGATGACCGGTGCCACGACGCCGTTGATCACCTGCATGTTGATCAGCAGGGTGATGAGATTGCCGGGGGCAATGGCGATCAGGGCGCCGACGAACACCAACGCGGTGAACAATCCGACGAACAGCGGTGCCTCCGAGAAGCGGCGTGACGTTGAGCGTTCAGCCCCGACGGCCTCGGCGACGGCGTAGGCGGTGGCCAGAGGGACCACAGCGGCGGCGAGGGCGGACGCGCCGAGGAGCCCGATGCCGAACAGGGCCTCGGCGCCCGCCCCGGCGACCGGCTTGAGCGCCTCGGCCGCCTGCTTGGCCGAGCTCAGTGGGCCGCGGCCGCCGATGGCGGCGGCGGTGGCGACGATGATGAACCACGACACGACGTCGGCGAAGATGGCGCCGGCCACGGCGTCGACGCGCTCGGCCGGGTAGTCCTCCGGTCCGATGCCCCGGTCGGCGACGGCCGCTGCCGCGTACAGCTGCATGTACGGCGTGATCGTCGTGCCGATGAGGGCGACCGCCAAGAAGAGGAAGTCGTGGCCGCCGACGAAATGCGGCCAGGCCGTCTGTGCGCCTGCTTTGCCCCAGTCGGGGTGCCCCAGGAGCGCAGCGACGGGATAGGCCACGAAGACGACCGACAGCAGAAGAAAGACGCGCTCGGCGTAGCGGTAGGAGCCGAGCACGACCACCGCCCAGATCACCAGGGCCGCGACCGGCACCGCGATGTAGCGGGTGACGCCGAGCAGCTCGAGGGCTGCGCCGATGCCCGCGAACTCGGAGACGACCAACCCGACGTTGGCGACGACGAGCGCGACGATCGCAAACGCCGCCCATCGCAACGGGAACTGCTCGCGGATGAGCGACATCAAACCCTCGCCTGTGTACGCGCCCAGGCGTGTCGACATCTCCTGCACGACGACGAGGCCGACCGTGACGAGGACCATGAGGAACAGCGTCCGGTAGGCGAACTGGGCGCCCGCTGAGGCGTAGGTGGCGATACCGCCGGCGTCGTTACCGGCGTTGGCGGCGATCAGCCCGGGCCCGAGCACACCGAGCCAGACGATGAGGCGCGGCCGAGGTCGGCGATCGGGCGTGGTCATCCCAGAATCCGCGGGAAGCGCAGCCGGCCGCGATCGGGCAGCAGTGCGTCGACGACGTCATCGGCCAGGATCCGCCCCAGAGGTCGGCCCTCGCCGTCGGCCACAATCAGCGAGGAACGGCGATTGGCCACCAGGCGCTCGGTGACGTCGTCGAGCGTCGCGCCCGGGTCAACGGTGACGGGCCAGGGCGGTCCCACCAGGGTCTCCATGCGCTCGCCCGGCTCGGCGACGATGAGCTCGAAGAGGCTGACGTCGTCGAGCAGACGATCGTCACCGTCGAGGACGCACACGTTGTCGATGTCGGCGGCGTGGTCGATCGCGTCACGGAGCTGGTCGCGCACGGCCTCGACCGTGTCGTCGGGACGACAGCAGACGAGCTGGGTCGTCATGATGCCCGCCGCGGTGCGCTCCGGATAGCGCGCCATCGTCTCCAGCGCGTGCGCGCGCTCGGGATCCATGTGGGCCAGCAACGCGGCGCGGGTCTCGTCGTCGAGATCGCGAAGGGCGTCGGCGGCCTCGTCGGGCTCCATCCTCGATACGAGCTCAGCCGCCTGGTCGACGCGCGCCTCCCGCAACAGCGCCTCGAGCTCCTCGGGCTGCATCTCCTCGAGCGCGTCCGCCGCCACCTCGGGTTCGAGGGTCTCGATCAGCTCTTGGCGCTCGTTGCGCCCGAGGTGTTCGAGGAGGTCAGCGAGTTCGGCGGGACGAAGGCGATGGAGCTCCTGGTTCGGCCGCCGGAGGGGGACGGCGCCCTCGCCGCCGGCGAAGGGCTGGATCGTCGCCCAGTCGATCACCCGCTCTGGCGTCGGACGGGTGCGGAAGCGGGCAGGCCCCAGGCGCCGCAGCAGGCTTGAGAATCCGACGTCGACGCCTACGAGTAGGACGCGATCGCGCACCCGGGTCAGATAGAGGTCGGCGGCTCGTACAACGCGCAGCCCGTCGACGTCGACGATCTGGTGATCCATGACGTCGGCCACCAGAGCCACCTCATCGGCCCGCCGGTGGTAGCCGATCAGGTCGACGCGCGCGGAGCGAAGCCCGATGTGGGCAGCTTCGAGCTGGGTGACCTCCTCGGCGCGCACGAACGAACTGCGTCTCCCCACCCGGACCACCAAGCCCGTGATCGGCGGGTACTGCTCGCCCTCCCAACGGGCGACGACGTCTTGGACGCGGCCGATGACATCGCCAGCCTGGTTCGTGACCCGGCGACCGACGAGGCCGGCGACGCTGATGAGGTTGTCGCGTACCGAGCGGTTGGCGAGCATGCGCGTGGCGCGGCGCTGGCGGAGCGCCGCGGGGCGGGACAGTGGTGGACGACGGGACATGAAGCACCTCCAGGCGGGCGAAGAGTGCCCTGGCGCTCACGGCGGTCCGCCATCATCGCGACACGACGCCGCGTGTAACCCCTGTACCTCTAACAGGACGCGGCAAAGTCACTGCCAAGACGTCGTTAAGGAGGGCGCGAATCCGTTCCCGGACGCGACAAAGGCGCCCGCTGCGTTGCGGACGCCCCTGCCGGTGCTACGTGCGAACTAGCCGGCGACCGAAGAGCCGACGGTGGAGAACTTGCTCGACGCGCTCTTGCCCAGGAAGGCGATGGCGACGATGCAGATGACCGCGATCAGCGCCACGAGGAGGGCGTACTCCACGAGGCTCGCACCACGCTCGCTGTTGCCGAACTTCGCCCGCAGGTACGGGGCGCACTGCTCCTGCCAATAACGGATGAGGTCCATGCCCCATACCCCTTTCGTGTCGAGCGGCCCCAGCGGTCGCTTCCCACGTAGGTATCGGTGGCGTCCCCAGACCCTTGAGCGAGATGAGTATTTCGGCCTATCGCCGCAGTCGGAGCCGCTAGCGCTGGGAGATACCGGGCATGAAGCCGACGAGCGTCGCCCGCACCGCGGCGCTGACCTCGGCGAGCATGGCCCGGCGGTTCAGCTCGACGCCGTCGACGGCCAGCTGCACGGCCTCGAGGGCGGTCTCGAGCCGCTCCTCCCACCGATCCTGGCCCTCTTCGACCCGGTCGATCAGGGCCCGCTCGAGGCGGGTGACGGTGCCGGCCAGCTGGTTGCGAAGCGCTTCCAGGTCGTCCTTGGACGCCGCGCTGGCCAGCGCCGAGGCGGCCTGGGCCATCGACTTGTTCAGGTTCTCGACGGCGTTCTCGGTGAGGACGGGAGCGTTGCGCCCCGTGGCCGCCAGGAGCTGGGCGCCCAGCTGGTTCAGGTCCCGGCGCAGCTCGTCGATTGCCGCTTTCTGCGCGGCCGACGCGGCGGCGATGGGCTTGGTGTCGGCGGCGGTGCCGCGATCGCGCACGGCCGCCGCCTCGGCGACACGCGCCAGGCGCTCGCCGACCTCGACGCGCAGCTGCTCACGTTCGTTGGAGATCTGGTCGAGGCGCTCGGCCAGGTCGGCGCGCAGCTGCTCGCGCTCGGAGACGATGACCTCCTGCTGCTTGGCCAGCTTGGCTGCCATCTCGACCCAGTATTGGCGCAGGTCGTCGCGCGACGCGGCGCCGCCGACGAGCTCGTTGAGCTTGCCGACCGTCTGATGCAGCGCCTCGCGCATCTGGTCGCGGTCGCGGTTGAGCCGGGCTTCGGCCTGACCGGCGGCGGTCGCCAGCTCGGCGCGCAGGCGGTCGCCCATGGCGGCCAGTTCTTTGGTGACCTCGGCCATCGCCTCGTGCACCTGGGCCTTGACGGCGGCGGTGTCGATGGCGACCGGCCGCCCCGACGCCGGCGCGTTCGCACCGCTGCGCAGTGCCGACGCCGCGCCCGCCAGCTCGTCGAAGCGGGCCTCGATGCGCGCCTCCAGCTCGTCGATGCGCTGGGAGATTGCTGCTGATGCGGCACCGCCGCCGACCGCCGCCTGCTGCGGTGCCGGCCCAGCGGCCTGGGCCCGCTGCTGCTGCAGCCGGGGCAGGAACTCGACGACCTGGCGCATGGTCCGCGACAGCTGGTCGATGCGCTCGTTGAGTTCTCGCAGCGAGGCCTCGGTGGTGACCGCCTGTCGGCGCAGCTCGGTGACGATCCAGCGGTCGGTACGCGAAGGCTCCGCGGGGGTGACGTCCTCCCGGCGGGCCGGCAGCGGCGCGGAGGCCCTGTCGCCCGCGATCGTCGGTCCTGCGGACCCGGCCTGCCGCGCCGAGTCGCCCTGGCGCGCTGCGCCCTCGAGCCCCGACTGCTGTTCCTGGAGCCGCCGGCGGCGCTCGGCGACCCGCGCCTCGAGCACGCCCTGCTCGGGGCGCCGGCGCTGCTGGCCGGGCCAGCTGAAGCTGACGTCGTCGTCGACGTCGCGCCCCGTCGGCGGGTTGGGGGCCATGGCCCAATGCTAAACGGCGTGCTCATGCGCCTCGGTGCATGGCCCCTGCGTCGGCGGACTTACGGCGCCGTCAACCCGGTGAAGTCGCCGATGACCTTGGCGTCGTAGGGGGCGTTGAAGGCGTTGCGGCCCACACCGGCGACGGTGGTGGTCCCCCATTGACGCACGAGCTGTGCCGGCGACCCGTGGTCGACCTCGAGGACCCGGTCGTTGAACTGATCGCTGATGAGGGTGTCGCCGTTGCGGAGCCGAATGGCCCGCGTCGGCAGCGGGTTGGCGTTGCTTCCCGTGTCGGTGTTGGTCGTGAAGGACCACACCACCGACCCGCCACCGGTCACCTCGAGCACCCGGTGGTTGTTGGCGTCGGTCAGCAAACGTATTGCCGTTGGGGAGCCGGCTGGCGAAGGCCACGCCGTTCAGCGGCTTGCCATCGAACACGCCCTGGGATGGACGTGGCCCTTGTACGC
>JAFAUA010000483.1 GCA_019243595.1 Acidimicrobiia bacterium | reverse complement strand
TTGCGCCCCGCGTTGGCGCTGGCGGCGGCCTACGCGGTGTCCCCCGACGCCGCCACCCGCCCCGCGCCCGAGGAATGCGTCATGGGCGGCGTCTCCGTCGAGCTCGTCCATTTGGGGTCCCTCTACCACGACGACGTGATGGACGAGGCCCTCACCCGCCGTGGTGTCGAGAGCGTCAACGCCCGTTGGGGGAACCTGGTCGCCATCCTCGCCGGCGACTTCCTGCTCGCCCGGGCGTCGGAGATCGCCGCCGGGCTCGGCACCGAGGTCGCCGCCCTCCTCGCGGCCACCATCGCCGACCTCTGCGAAGGGCAAGTGAGAGAGCTCACAAAGGTCTTCGACGTCGCTCGCACCGAGGAGGCCTACCTCCAGGCGATCGAAGGTAAGACAGCAGCGCTCATGTCGGCCTCGTGTCGGATCGGCGCCCTCACCGCCCAGCTCCCCCGAACGTCGGTCGAAGCCCTGACCGTCTACGGCCACCGCCTCGGCATGGTGTTCCAAATCGTCGACGACGTGCTCGACGTCGTGTGCACTGACGAGCAGCTCGGGAAGCCGTCGGGGAACGACTTGGTCCAGGGCGTCTACACGTTGCCCGTCATCCGGGCCATGGTCGGTGCCCCCGAGCTTTCGAGTCTGCTCGGCGCGCCCCTGGACAGTGCCACCATGAACAAGGCCCGCGACGTCGTCCGCTCCAACGGCGCCATCAGCAGCGCCCTCGGCGTCGCGACCGGGTACGCCGTCGAGGCCGAGCGGGCCCTCGACGCGATGGACCCCGGTCCCGGTGTCGACGCACTCCGCACCCTTCCCCGTGCCCTCGTCGACGGCGTCCCCGCCGCCTGACGCCTGATGTCGCCCGCCAAGAAGGCATCCGCAAAGAAGACCCCGGCGAAGAAGACCGCCGCCGCGAAGAAGACCGCCGCCGCGAAGAAGACCGCTGCCGCCAAGAAAGCCGCGGCCACGAGGGCAGCCGCGAAGAAGGCCGTTGCCAAGAAGAGCGCAGTCAAGAAGGCGGCCGCCAAGAAGAGTGCGGTCAAAAAGAGCGCGGCGAAGCGGGCGGTCGCCAAGAGGGCACCGAGCGCCAAGCGGCCGGCAGCGACGACACTCGCCGAGACGCGACCCGCGCCGCCGTCCCGTCCGGAGCCTGCGTCCGACCCTGCACTCGACGACCTCTACGACCTCGCCCCGCCCGAGGGACAGCCGGTCAGCGGCCCGTTCGCCGGACCCGGCGGGGATCCCTACCGTCGCCGCCCCGACACGGTGGTGCTGACCTTCGAGGGGCCCGGCCCCCAACGCCGGCTCACCGTCGCCTTCCGAATCATCCTCGCCATCCCGCACGTCATCCTGGTTCTGCTTGTCACCGTCGTCGCGTTGGTGGCGGCGATCGTCGGGTGGTTCGCGGCGCTCGTCCTCGGGCGTCTGCCGGGTGGCCTGGCCAGCTTTCTGGGGCGCTACGTGCAGTACGCGACGAGGGTGTCGGCGTACACCTTCTACCTGCTGACCGACAGGTATCCGCCGTTCTCACTCACCGAGCCGAACTACGCGGTGTCGGTGGAGGTCGCGCCGGGCCGGCTCAACCGCGCCACCGTCTTCTTCCGGTTGATCTTGATGATTCCCGCGCAAATCGTCGTCACCCTCCTGCGCTACGGGGTGCAGCTCGCGGCGGTGTTCGTCTGGCTGATCGTCCTCGTGGCCGGGCGCATGCCGACGTCGCTCTTCGAGGCGCTGGCTGCAGTTCTCCGCTACGAAACCCGGTTGCAGGCCTACTTCTTGCTGGTCACGGCCGACTACCCGTCGGGCCTGTTCGGAGATCCGGCGTGACGGCGGTGACGGAGCGCCCGCGCGTGAACCGGCTCGTCCTTTCCCGAGCTGGAAAACGCATCGTCGTCCTGTTCATCGTCCTCGGCGTGATCGCCATTGCCGGCGCCATCACGGTGAGCGCCATCAACACCGGACGCGCAGCCGACACGGCGCACAAGCTCGACACCTACCATTCCGAGGCCGTCACCGCCTACGCCACGTTCGCGGTGACGTCGCAGGCGTGCGGCGGCCAGATCACCTGTCTCCACGGCACCGACGCGAAGCTCGCGGACGCGCTCGAGCACTTCCGCCAGCAGTTCGACGGCCTCACGTTCCCGCCTTTGACGGTCAGCGACGCCCAGCGGGTGCGCAGCGACATCGATGACCAGGTCACATTGATCCGGCAGATGGAGGCGGCGGCGCCGGCGGCCTACAACCAGCTGCTCGCCCGGCTCCAGCCGCTCGCCAACACCTTCAACGAGGACTACCAGACCCTTCGGGAACAGCTGCCCGGCTGACGCCAGGCCTAGGTGAGAAGCGCAACGGCGAGGAGCGCCTCACCGTTGAACAACGCGTGGGCCGCGGTGCCCGGCCCGAGGCGCCCCGACAGGTGGCGCAACGTGCCGAGCACCAACCCGGCGCCGGCGACCGCCAAGGCGTAGGCCAGCGTGATCGGGCCCTGCCAGGCAATCAGGTGGGCGGCGCCGAACACGATCGACGCCAGCACGATCCCTCGCACCGGTCCGAGAAGGGTGACGAGGCGCGGCTGGACCAACCCGCGGAAGAACAGCTCTTCGACGAGCGGCGCCCCGACACAGACGATCACGGCAACGACGGCCCAGCTCCACGCCCCGGTGGTCACCCGACCAAAGAGAGAGCGGTCGGGGTTCTGCACGTGCGGAAAGGGCATCGGGATGGGAGCGATCACCGCCGCAGAGACAACTCGGCCGGCGATCGAGCCGGCGAAGCCCACCCCGATGTCGGACCACCGGAACTTCCAGTGGAAGTCCCGGACGAGCGAGCCGGTGCCCTGGCGACGGCTCACATAGATGCACGCGCCGATCAGGCCCGACCACAGTCCGAGCTCCGACGTCGCCAGGGCGAAGGCACGCCCAAGCGGGTACCCCGCGTCGCGAAGGGCCAGCGCGATCACAAGTCCGACGACCCCGCCCCCCACGAAACCGACGGCCGCAGCGCCGAGCCCCGGCATCCCGGTCTCGACCTCGCGTTCCGGCTCGACGGGCGCCTCGTCCCAACGCACGTCGTCGTCGCCCGCATACGCCGTCCAACGGGCGCCGTCCCACCAGCGGTATTTCTGGCGCCCTGACGGGTCGGGATACCAGCCCGGCACCGGCGTGCCCGCCGGACCGCTCATCGTTCCTGCTCGGGTCGGAGAGTGGGGAACAGGATGACGTCGCGGATGTTCTGGGCGTCGGACAGCAACATCACCAGCCGGTCGATGCCGATGCCGAGGCCGCCGGTGGGCGGCAGGCCGTACTCGAGCGCCCGCAGGTAGTCCTCGTCGACGATCATCGCCTCCTCGTCGCCGGCCGCCTTCAGTCGGGCCTGCTCCTCGAAACGAGCCCGCTGCTCGTCGGGATCGGTCAGCTCGGTGAACGCGTTGCCGAGCTCCCGGCCGGCGACGATGGGCTCGAAGCGTTCGACGTACCCCGGCTTCGATCGGTGGGCGCGAGCAAGCGGAGACACCTCCTGGGGGTAGTCGGTGACGAACACCGGACCCCAGAGCTCGCTCTCGGTCGTCTTCTCATAGATCTCGAGGATGAGCTTGCCTGGCCCCCAGTCGTCGTCGACGGGCACATCGAAGCCCGACGCGATCTTGCGCAGCGCGTCGACATCCATCTCGAGATCGACCTCGACACCGGCGTGTTCGGCGATCAACTCGTTCATAGTCGCCCGCCGCCACGGCGGCGTGAGGTCGAGCGCCTGACCGCCATAGGTCAGCCGTGTCGTACCGACGACCTCCTCGGCGATGCCGGCCACGAGCTCCTCGGTGAGGCGCATCATGTCCTCGTAGTCCGCGTACGCCTGGTACAGCTCCAGCATCGTGAACTCGGGATTGTGCCGAGGGTCGATGCCCTCGTTACGGAAGACACGGCCGATCTCGAAGACCCTCTCGAGACCGCCGACGACGAGACGCTTGAGATGGAGCTCGATGGCGATGCGCAGGTAGAGGTCGATGTCGAGCGTGTTGTGGTGGGTGATGAACGGCCTTGCCAGCGCCCCGCCCGGGATGGCGTGCAGCAGCGGGGTCTCCACCTCGACGAACCCCTGCGCCTCGAGGCGCCGTCGCATGGAGCTGACGACCTGGCTGCGGATCTGGAAGGCGCGCCGCGCCTCGTCGGTGACCCACAGGTCGACATAGCGCTGGCGATACCGGGTGTCGACGTCGCTCAGACCGTGCCACTTGTCGGGGAACTGGCGGCGCGCTTTCGCCAGCAGCACCCACTCGCGCACCCGCACGGACAGCTCGCCCTTGCGCGTCTTCATCATCTCGCCGGTGGCGCCGATCCAGTCCCCGAGGTCGAGGTTGCCGAACTCCTCGAACCGTTCGGTGACCTGCGCAGGGCAGAAGAGCTGGATGCGACCCGTCGAGTCCTGCAGCTGGCCGAAGGCGAGCTTGCCCTGCACCCGCCGCAGCAGCAGCCGGCCGGCGATGGTCACGGTGTCGTCGGTTTCGGCGCCGGCATCGAGCGAGTCGAAACGCTCGTGCAGCTCCGCGGCCGTCGCCGTCGGCTCGAAGCGGTAGGGAAGGTCAGACATCTACGCGGGCGGGTGGTTCTTCTCGAAGATGAGCCGGAGACCGTGCAGCGTGAGCCACGGCTCGTGGTGCTCGATGCGCTGGGTGATCCGGGAGAACAGACCACCAAGGCCCCCGGTCGAGATGACGGTGGACTCGCCGAGCTCGTCCTCGAAACGTTCGCAAAGGCCCTCGACGAGTGCGGCCGTGCCGTACACGGCTCCCGACTGCACCGACTCGTTGGTCGTCTTGCCGATCACGTGGCGCGGCTCGCCGAGGTCGACCCGGCGCACGGCGGCCGCCCGCTGGAACAGGGCATCGAGGCTGATCTGCACTCCGGGGATGATCGCACCACCCGCGTACTCGCCCTTCGACGTGATGGCGTCGAACGTCGTGGCCGTGCCGAAGTCGACGACGATCGTCGGGCCACCGTAGAGGTCGTAGGCGGCGACGGCGTTGGCGATGCGGTCGGGCCCGACCTCCTTGGGGTTCTCGTACAGGATCGGCATCCCCGTCTTGACGCCGGGCTCGAGGATCACCGTCGGGACATCGATGTAGCGAGCGGCCATCCGCCGCATCGTTGCGCGCAGTCGTGGGACAGTCGACGACACGGCGAGGCCCGTCGCGTCGCTGAACGTCAGGTCGCGCTGGGCGAGGAACTGGCCAAACAGCAGGGCGTGCTCGTCGCCCGTCCGCTCGTCGTTGGTCGCGATCCGCCAGTGGTCGTAGAGGTCGGTGTCCTCGGCGTCGTAGAGCCCGACGACCGTCTCGGTGTTGCCGATGTCGACAGCCAGCAGCACCTACTCCTCCATCTCCGGAAGGTCGAGTCCGATGTCGAGGATCGGCGCCGAGTGGGTGATGGCGCCCACCGAGATCAGATCAGGGCCGGCGTCGGCGTATTCGCCGACGGTCTGGATCGTGACGCCGCCGGACACCTCTACAAGGCACCGGCCGTCGACCAGCTTCACGCAGTCCGCCACCTCCGCCGGCGTCATGTTGTCGAGGAGAACCATGTCGGCACCGGCATCGACCGCCACCTCGACCTGGGCACGTGTGTCGCATTCGACTTCGACCGTCCGGCCCGGCCAGCGCAGGTGGGCGCGCCGGATCGCCGCGTCGATCGAGAGGCCGCCGAGATGGTTGTCCTTGACGAGGATGCCGTCGGAGAGTGAGCCGCGGTGGTTGGCGCCGCCGCCGGCGCGCACGGCGGCCTTCTCCAGCGACCGCAGGCCGGGCGTGGTCTTGCGTGTATCCCGGATGCGGGCCGCGCCCGCGGCGGCCCGCACGAAACGGCGCGTGACGCTGGCGACGCCCGACAGATGGCACAGGAAGTTGAGCGCCGTGCGCTCGCCCGACAGGACCGCGGGCAGGGGACCCTCGACGGTGGCGATGTGCGCACCGGGGTCGAGCTCCTCACCGTCGTCGAGCGACCAGGTGACGACGACAGCGGGGTCGACCTGGGCGAACGTCTCGTTGACGCACAAGCGGCCGGCGAGCACGCCCTCCTCACGAGCGACGATGTCGGCGCGCACGAGGACGTCGACAGGGATGAGGGCGGCGGTGATGTCGCCCATCGGCAGGAGGTCCTCGGCCAGAGCGCGGGCGACCGCCTCGCGGACGGCCGGCATCGGCGGGTGAAGATCGTTCATTGAAGAACCAGTCTGACCAGAAACGCATCCGAGGTGTGGGGAAAGTCGATCCGGCTGTGGGCGCCGCGGCTCTCTTCGCGGGCCCGGGCGGCGTGGACGAGCGCCCAGCCGGCCTCCGCCAGGTTGCGGACCTCAGGGTCCGCGGCGACATCGGCAACCTCGGCGAGACCCTGGGCGGTGGCGTCGAGGGACGCCGCGTCGCGGAGCACGCCGGCGCCCGCCGTCATGATCCGCTGCAGGCGGGCGCGGAGCTTCTCGGCATCGTCCGCGCCGCAGGTCGGCGGCAGCGGAGGGAGTGTGAGCGGTCGACCGGGGATCTCGGCGCCGGCGCCCATCACCGCGCGCATTGCACCGGTCGGCTGCGGCGACTCGCGACCAGCCTCGATCGCCTCGGTCACACGAGGCGCGAACACCATGCCCTCGAGCAGCGAGTTCGACGCTAGGCGGTTGGCGCCGTGCACGCCGGTGCACGCGACCTCGCCGCACGCCCACAACCCGGGCAGGGCCGTCGCCCCGCTCAGATCGGTGACGACGCCGCCGCTGAGGTAGTGGGCGGCCGGTGCAATCGGCAGCCAGTCGTGCGTCGGGTCGAGCCCGATCGCCCGAACTGCGGCGGCGATGGTGGGAAAGCGCTCGTCGAAGGCCTCGAGCCCGGTGGCGTCGAGCCACAGGTGGTCGGTGCCCTGCTCGAGCATCCGCGCCGTCATGGCCTTTGCCACCACGTCACGCGACGCGAGCTCGTCGACGAAGCGCTCGCCGTCGGAGTCACGCAGCAGGGCGCCGTGACCCCGCAAGGCCTCCGACAGCAGCGGTCGCGGCATCTGCGGATGGTGGAGCGCCGTCGGGTGGAACTGCATGAACTCCACGTCGGCGACGGGAACGCCGGCCCGCACCGCCATCGCCAGGCCGTCGCCGGTCGACTGCTCGGGGTTCGTGGTGACGGAGAACAGCTGGCCGGCGCCTCCCGATGCCAACAGCGTGTGAGCGGCGCGGACCTCCTGGCGCGCACCCGACGGGTCGAGGGCGACGACACCCCGGCACCGCCCGCCCTCGACGATCAGGTCAACGGCGAACCAGTGCTCCATCACCGCGGCGGCGGTGAGTCGCACGGCGTCGACGAGGGCCCGCTCGATCTCGGCCCCGGTCGCCGCGCCGCCTGCGTGCACGACACGCGCGTGTGAATGACCCCCCTCGCGCGCCAGCTGCAGGGCGCCGTCGGGGTCGCGGTCGAACATGGCCCCAAGGGCGATCAGCTCGTTGACGCGGCCCGGGCCCTCGTCGACGAGGACGCGCACGGCGTCGACGTCACACAGCCCGGCGCCGGCCTTCAGGGTGTCGGCCAGGTGGAGGTCGGTGGAGTCCGGGTCCTCGGCCAGGACGGCGGCGACGCCCCCCTGAGCCCAACGCGTGGCGGACTGCACGAGCTCGGCTTTGGTCAGAACGCCGAGGCGCATCCCGGGTTCGGTCGCGGCGCGGACTGCCGCGCTGAGCCCCGCGACCCCGCTCCCGAGGACGAGAAGGTCGAGATCCAGGAAAGTGGTCAGCCCTGGCCGATGGCGTCGGCCGGGCCCGCGAGGTGGAGAATGTCGAGGGGGCGGTTGCTCTCGTCGACGTGCACGACCACGGGCTGGAAGCCCTCGAGCTCGGCCTCCTCGTAGTCGGCATACGTGATGACGATCACCTTGTCGCCGGGGTGCACCAGCCGCGCCGCGGCGCCGTTCAGCTGGACTTGGTCGGCGTCACCGAGGATGGCGTAGGTCTCGAAGCGGGCGCCATTGTCGATGTCGAGCACGGCCACCTGCTCCCACTCACGGATGTCGGCCCGCTCCATCAGCGCCGGGTCCAAGCTGATCGAACCGACGTAGTTGAGGTCGGCCGAGGTCACGGTGGCCCGGTGGATCTTCGACTTCATCATGCGACGGCGCATTACTTCTCTACTCCCATGTTGTCGATCAGGCGGGTGGTGCCCACCCGAGCGGCGATCAGAAGGCGGTACTCGTGGTCGGTCTCGACGACTTCGGCGTAGTCGAGCTGGGCAAGAGGTTCGGTGGCGACGACAGCCGCCATCACGGCGGACGCATTCGCAATGTCGGCGGCACCCGCGTGCAGCGCGCGGTTGAGGATCGTCGCCGCCGTGCGCTGCTCGGCCGACAGGTAGACGTTGCGGCTCGACATGGCGAGACCGTCGGCCTCCCGCACGATCGGGCAGCCGACGATGTCGACGGGGAAGGAGAGGTCCGCTGCCATGCGGCGGACGACAGCCAGCTGCTGGTAGTCCTTCTCGCCGAAGTAGGCGCGGCAAGGGCCGGCGATGGCGAACAGCTTGGCGACGACCGTGGCGACGCCGTCGAAGTGGCCGGGACGGCTGGCGCCCTCCATCCCGTCGCTCACCTCGGCGACGTGGATGGACGTCAGTACGGGTCCGCCGGGGTACATCTCCTCGACGGGAGGAGCGAAGACCAACGCCGCGCCTTCTGCTTCCGCCATGGCGACGTCGCGATCCAGATCGCGCGGGTAGGTCGAGAGGTCCTCGTTGGCGCCGAACTGCAGCGGGTTCACGAACACGGTCACGGCCGTGACGTCGCAGTCGGCGGCCGACCGGCGGATCAACGACGCATGCCCTTCGTGCAGGTAGCCCATCGTCGGCACCAGGCCGACGCTCTTGCCAGCGGCCCGGGCCGCGTCGAGTTCCTTGCGGAAGGCGGCGATGGTGTCGACGACCCGCATCACCGCGCCTCCACCCGCTCGGCCACTAGCCGGCGGGCCAGGTCGACCATGGCGTCATAGGCGACGACTTCAGAGGGGTCGATCGCCGCACGGTGGCGCTCGAGGGTCTCGCTGTCGCCCCGGGCCGCGGGCCCGGTGAGGGCAGCCGCAGGGCCGAGGGTCGCCACGTTCTCGACCGTCGCCCGCACCAGCTCGACGAACGCCTCGCGAGGCACGCCTGCGGTGGCACCGACCCGCTCGGCCTGGCCGAGAAGGGCAACGAGGTGGTTGGAGGCGATGCAGGCGGCGGCGTGATACGCGGCCCGGTCCTCGTCGGTCACGGTGAACCACTGGCCGCCGAGATCGTCGACCGCAGTGCGCACCAGGGCGTCACCGGCGAGGGCGAACCAGCCCCCGCGCAGCCGCTCGGCTCCGAGCTTGGGGTTGGGCAGGGCGACGAGCGGATGGATCGACGCCCGGCGGAGGTGGGAGCCGAGGACATCGAGACCCAGGGACCCGGCCATGTGAGCCACGACCGTCCCCGCGACCGGCTCGACGGCGGCGGCCACCTCGGCGACCACGGCATCGGGGGTGGCGATGACGAGGAGGTCCACGCCGGCTGCGGCGTCGCCGACGACCTCGCCCCGCCCGAGCGGTGCCTCGACCCGCCACCCCGCGGCGGCAAGCGCACGGCTCAACGAGAGGCCGGCCCGGCCCGGCCCGATGACGCGAAGTGCAGAACTGCGCAGCTGAAGCTCCTGACGTTCCGGCCCCGGAGGGTGCCGTTCGTACTGCTTTAAATTCTACCCGCGGGGTGCACATCTCCTGCCACTCGGCCCTCCCAGCCGGCAGGAACCAGCTCGGGGGCCAGATCGGCGAGGGGCGCCACCACGAAGCGCCGCTCCCACATCCTGGGATGTGGGACCACCAGATCGGGCTCGTCGACGGTCAGGTCGTCGACCAGCAGGACATCGACGTCGAGCGTGCGGGGCCCCCACCGCTCCTTCCGCTCCCGGGCGGCCGCCTCCTCCAGACGGTGGGCGAGCTCCAGCAGCTCTCGCGGCCCGAGCTCGGTCTCGAGCTCGACGACCAGGTTCAGGTAGGGCCCCTGCCCCGGCGGTCCGCCAACGGGCGAGGTCTCATACACGGGCGAGACGGCGGCGACGTCGGGCAACGACGCCACCGCATCACGAAGGAGCTGCCAACGGTCCCCCAGGTTCGACCCAAGCCCCAGGAACGCCCTCAATCGAGCACCCGTCGGCGGGTGGCGCCGAGGAAGGAGGGGCCCAACCGGCCGCCTCCCCACTGCGGCACGTTCCCGACACGACAGCGTCCAAAGGCGGGCGGTTGGGAGGATCTTCTCGGCGACAGGACCCGCCGACGGGTGCGGGCCTCGCGATTCAAGGGCGGGTGATCGTCACCGCCGCCGAGGCCAGGTCGACGGCCACCGGGGGCCGGAGCTTGCGGACCGTCACGGTGGTCGCGTCGACCCGCTTGTCGCGGCGCACCTCGTCAGCGATGCGCTCGGCCAGGCGCTCGAGGAGCTGGAACCGTTCCCTTGTCACGATCCGCTCGACCGACTCGGCGAGGGCGCCGTAGTCGAGCGTGTCGGTCAGGTCGTCGGACTGCCCGGCAGCCCGGAGGTCGAGATAGACATCGAGGTCGACTTCGAAGGGCTGGGCCCGGGTCTGTTCCTCGGGCAGGGCGCCGTGGATGCCCACGGCCCGCAGGCCGCGCAGCTCGATCCTGTCCTTCGTCACTGACCTCTGAGCTCGGCAGCAGCGGCGACCAGCTCGCGACCGGGAGGGCCCATCTGCCGCTGGGTGATCCGCTCGACAATGGAGATGGCCTCGGCGGGCGCAGGTACCAGCGACGCGTACACGAGGTAGCCGGCCATCACCCCTTGCACCATGTCGCCGAGCTCCTCTTGGTGTACGA
>JAFAUA010000256.1 GCA_019243595.1 Acidimicrobiia bacterium | reverse complement strand
AGCGGTCTCCAGGCCGAGCGCATTGCGACGCTCACTGCGGCCGGACTTGGCCTCGTCCCAGCGGTCGAAGCCGGCGGCGATGACCGTGACGCGCACCTCGTCGCCCATCGTGTCGTCGATGACGGCACCGAAGATGATGTTGGCGTCGGGATGGGCGACGCCGCGGATGATCTCGGCCGCCTCGTTGACCTCGAACAGGCCCAGGTCGCTCCCGCCCGAGATGTTGAGCAGGATGCCGCGGGCGCCCTCGATCGAGGCCTCGAGCAGCGGGCTGGAGATGGCGGCACGAGCCGCGTTCAGGGCCCGGCCCTCGCCCGACGCGTAGCCGATGCCCATCAGCGACGAGCCGGCGTTGGTCATGATCATCTTCACGTCGGCGAAGTCGGTGTTGATGAGGCCCGGCGTGGTGATGAGGTCGGTGATGCCCTGGACGCCCTGGAGGAGGACCTCGTCGGCCATCTTGAAGGCGTTGAGCACCGAGGTCTTGTCGTTGGACACCGACAGCAGCCGGTCGTTGGGGATGACGATCAGCGTGTCGACCTTCTCACGCAGCTTGACGATGCCCTGCTCGGCCTGCACCGAGCGGCGCCGGCCTTCGAAGGAGAACGGTCGGGTGACGACGCCGATGGTGAGGGCGCCGAGGGACTTGGCCACCTCGGCAATCACGGGGGCCCCGCCGGTACCGGTGCCGCCGCCCTTGCCGGCGGTGATGAACACCATGTCGGCGCCCTTGAGCACCTCTTCGATCTCGTCGCGGTGGGCCGCGGCCGCCTGCTCGCCGACCTCGGGATCGCTCCCCGCGCCCAGGCCGCGTGTGAGCTCACGGCCGATGTCGAGCTTGACGTCGGCGTCGCTCATCAGCAGCGCCTGCGCGTCGGTGTTGACGGCGATGAACTCGACGCCCTTGAGCCCGGCGTCGATCATGCGGTTGACGGCGTTCACGCCACCGCCACCGATGCCGACCACCTTGATGACGGCTAAGTAGTTCTGCGGTACGCCCACCATGGGTGTCTCCCCTCGCTACTGGCTCAACAGACGCTTCAGCACTCTGTTCACTTCAACACTCTGCTCACTTGAACTACTTGAGCATCAACCTCAACTTGAGGTTCAGAGTTATGTCAACCTCTGCTGGCGGTTGAGACGCTACAGGTCGGTGCTCGCGGGAGTCAAGCACGGGTGATCGCCGGACTGGCCGGCACCCGCACGTCGAGGACCGCCAGCCGGCTGAGGTCGACCTGGGTCAGCACCGTCTTGGCCGCCAGCATCTTCTCGGCCAGCTGGTCGGGCGTACCGAGACGGATGACGCCCGACGGCGCCAGCCGCAGGTCGACCTGGCCCCCATCGGCCGCGGCCACCCCGGCGACCCGCTGGCGGACCTCGGGCGGCATGGCCCGCGTCACGGCCAGGAGGTCAGCGGCCCGTCCTCCGAGGCGGGTCGCCGGTGGGCCGGCGGGGGGCAGCCCGAGGAGGATCGGCAGCAGCGGCGCGGGGGCCGCCGTGGTCGCCACGACTCGGCCGGTGGCATCGACGGTGGCGAAGCCGGCCTTGGCGGGTGCAACTGCCACCGGCACCCGCTCGACGACCGCGATCGTCACGGTGCCCGGCCAATGGCGTTCGACATGCGCCCGAAGGATCCACGGCACGATGTGGAGGCGCGCGGCCGCGTCGCCTGCGTCGACGTCGATCATCGGCATCCCCTTGTGGATCCCCGACGCGGACATGAGCTCGGCGGGCGTCGTGCGGACGGCGCCGGTCACCCGCACGTGGTCGACGTTCAGCAGGGGCGACCGGCTCAGGCCGAAGGCCAGCAATGCGAGAAACAGGAAAGCGGCCAGAACGATCAGCACGCGCAGCCGGCGGCGCCCCTCCGAACGGCGGACCTCGATGAGGCGCTCGCGAAAGCGCGGGTCGATGAGCCGCCGCTGCTCGGGGGGCCGGGGCGGGGCGGTGGGAGGCGTGCTCACGCTCCTATGGCCTGCTTTCGAACCCGACGAGGCGCAGCTCGGGCTCCAGCCGGACGCCCATTCGTTCTTCCACCAGCTGCTGCACCTCCTCGATCAGCGCTACGACGTCGTCGGCGGAACCCCCCTCGTCTGCCTGAAAGAAGTTCGCATGCTTCGGCGACACA
>JAFAUA010000229.1 GCA_019243595.1 Acidimicrobiia bacterium | reverse complement strand
GGTCGCCACAAGAGCACCAACAAGGGCGTCCTCATCCCGGTCGCCGGCGCCGCCGTGCTGGTCCTCGGCGCCCTGCACCTGCGCTACTTCAAGCAGCGCCTCGACGAACCGCCGAGCAACCTGACGCCGATCGCCTAAGTCGCGACCCCGAGAATCGTAGACAGCAGGGCGACGGCCCCCGCCTTGTCGAGGGGTTCGTTCCAGTTGCCGCACTTCGGCGACTGGACGCACGACGGACATCCGGCGTCGCAGGGGCAGTTCGACACCACCTCGAGGGTCGCTTCCACGTGGCGGCGACCGGCGGCGAACCCGAGCTCGGCGATGCCCGCCCCTCCGGGGTAACCGTCGTAGATGACGATCGTCGCCATACCGGTCTGAGGCTGCCAGTTGGTCGACACGCCACCGACGTCCCACCGGTCGCAGATCGTGAAGAGCGGCAAGATGCCGATGCCTGCGTGCTCGGCGGCGTGCACGGTTCCGGGCACCCGAACAGGCGTGAGGCGCGCATCGCGGAGGATGTCGTCGCCGACCGTGTACCAGAAGGCGCGCGTCACGAGCCGCGTCGGCGGCAGGTCGAGATCCTCGATGCCGAGCACCTCACCGGTGGACAGGTGCTTGCGCTGAAACCCCACGACCTGCTCGGTGACCTCGACGGCGCCGAGCGACAGATGCGCCCGACCGATTTCCACCGTGTCGTCGCTCGAGATGATGCGGATGTCGGTGTCGGTGCGCGCCTGGGTGTACTCGTCGGCCCGGCTGGGCGTGACGATCGCGGCTCGGTCGTCGAGGTCGAGCTCGGTGACCCGGTACTGCTGGCCCTGGTGCAGGTAGAGGGCGCCCGGGTGCACCAACCCGTAGGCCCGGCTCTCGTCGACCGTGCCGATCAGCCGTCCGTCGTCGTCGACGATGGTGTATTCGGACGACGAGCCTGTCCGCAGACCCACGCTCGATGCGGGCGCCCCCTGCCCGGCGTAGAAGCCCCGCCCACCCCGCACGCGCAGTCGGTCGTCGACGACGAGCTGGCGCACGGCGTCCTCGAAGACGCCGTCGCCCAGGTCGGCCCAGTACGCCTCGTCCTCGGGCACGACCGGCTTCTCGTAGGCGGCGCACGCCACGTGGGGGAGAAGCACGAAGGGGTTGGACGGGTTCACCACCGCGGGCTCTGGTGGCCGCGTGAACACCTCGGTGGGGTGCGCCATCAGCCACTGGTCGAGCTGGTCCTCACCGGCGACCAGGACGGCGAGTGATCGCTGCCGTGACCGCCCGGCCCGGCCGGCCTGTTGCCACATCGAGGCGATCGTTCCCGGGAACCCGTCGAGGATGCACGCGTCGAGCGTGCCGACGTCGATGCCGAGCTCCAACGCGCTCGTCGCCACGACGCCGGCCAGCCGCCCTTCGAACAGCTCGGTCTCGATCTCCCGCCGCTCGGCGGCGAGGTAGCCGCCGCGGTAGGGCCGTACCAGCGACTGCAGCTCCGGCGGCAGCCGCCTCCGGGCATAGGAGGCAACCAGCTCCGAACCTTTGCGGCTGCGGGCGAAGGCGATGCCCCGGTAGCCGCCGGTCACCAACGCGTTCAGCACGTCGGCGGTCTCGATGTTGCTCGACGCGCGTGTGCCGGCGCGCTCGTCGGTGAGGGGTGGGTTCCAGAGTGCGAACAGGCGCTCGCCGCGGGGCGAGCCGTCGTCGTCCACCTCGGTCACCGGGAGCCCGCACAGGGCCGACGCCAGCTCGGCGGGCTTGCCGATCGTCGCCGACCCGAAGACGAACGTTGGATCGGATCCGTAATGGGCACACAGCCGGCGCAGCCTCCGCAGCAGGTGGGCGACGTGCGACCCGAAGACGCCGCGCAGTGTGTGCACTTCGTCGAGCACCACATAGCGCAGGCGCATGAGGAACGTGGCCCAGCGGCCGTGGTGAGGGAGGATCCCGACGTGCAGCATGTCGGGGTTGGTGAGCACCACGTTGGCGTGGCGCCGGGCCCACGTGCGTTCGTTCGCCGGTGTGTCGCCGTCATAGGTGACCGGCACCAGTCCGAGCACCTCCATGGCAGCCAGAGCCCGGAGCTGGTCCTGGGCGAGGGCCTTGGTCGGGAAGACGAGGAGCGCCGTCCCTGGTGGGTTGTCGACCGCGGCCTCGGCGATCGGCAGCTGATAGCAAAGCGATTTTCCCGACGCCGTGCCCGTGGCGACGGCGACCGAGCGGCGGTCGCGGGCCAGATCGATGGCGACCGCCTGGTGCGTCCAGAGCCCGCCGTCCGGAACCAAGTGGGCGACCGCCGGAGCCAGCGGGCGGGCGGTGGATGCGGTGCGGGCCGGGCGCGGCGGGATGCGTTCGAGGTGAACGAGCTGGCCTCCGCCAGCCAGTTCCGTCACCAGGTCATCGAGCTCGGGTCGCACGCGAGAATCACGGTACAGACGGGTGTGCTTGCTAGGTTTTGCGTGCACACCCCTGGGTAGGAGGCCCTCCGATGGATCTCGGGCTCGACGTCTCTGAACGCGACGGTTACACCGTTCTGGCCGTGCGCGGCGAGGTCGACGTCTACACGGCACCTCGCTTCCGCGAGCGCCTGATCGAGCTGGTCAGCGAAGGAAAGCACCGCATCATCGTCGATCTCGAGGGCGTTGACTTCCTCGACTCCACGGGCTTGGGCGTCCTTGTGGGCGGCCTCAAGCGTTTGCGGAGCCACGATGGCGACCTCCTCCTTGTGTGCACCCAGAGCCGCATCCTGAAGGTCTTCGAGATCACAGGACTGACGAAGGTCTTCTCGATCTACGACTCGGTCGACGACGCAGTCGCCGCGTAGCTCGATGTCGGAGTAGCTGGGTCATGACCGAGCGGGCCGTCCAGCTCGAGATCCCCGCCGGGGCCGAGTTCGTGGCGCTCGCTCGTTTGGTGGTGTCGGCGATGGCCGCCGGCGAGACGCAGCTGTCCGACGACCGGGTCGACGACCTGAAGATCGCCGTCTCCGAGGCGTGCACCAACGCCATCGAGGCCCACGACGCGCTCGACACCGAGGAGCGTGTGCTCGTCGAGTGCTGGGCCGACGAGAGTCACCTCGAGGTTCGGATCGAGGACCGTGGATCGGGCTTCGACGTCTCCGACCTGCCCGAGCACCCACCGGTTACCGATCCCGAACGGCTGAAGTTCGAGCGGGGCCTCGGTATCCCGCTCATCCGCGCGCTCGTCGACGAGGTCGAGTTCTCGTCGTCGGGCGACGGCACCGCGGTTCGCCTCGTGATGCATCACGACGACGAGCTCGACGGCGAAGAATGAGCCACACGTGGTGCTCAAGAAGCTCTTCAAGAACCTGACGACACCTGTCACCGAGCTCGACACCGAGCGCCTGCGCAAGTTCTGCGAGGGCCGCCCCGGTGCGGTCACCATCGTCGACCTCCCGCCGCGAGTCGAGGGGACGGTTGTGGGCGAGATCACGTCGCTGCGCATCGTCCCTCGCGCCGGTTCACCGTCGCTCGAGGCAACGATCACCGACGGCACTGGTTCCCTCGTCGTCGTGTGGACCGGTCGCCGCAAGATCGCCGGCGTCACGCCGGGGAAACGCCTGGTCGTCAGCGGGCGCGGTGCGGCTACCGGCCCCAAGAACCGGCTGCTGATCTTCAACCCGTCCTACGAGTTGTTGTAGCCGCGCTACGTCGCCGGTTGCGGTTCGCCGACGAGGAGCGCCTTCACCTCGTCCTCGGACTCCGGCGTCACGAGCACGAGCACCTCGTCTCCTCGCTCGACGACCGTCTCGCCTCGAGGGACGATCACGTGCCGCTCGCGGATCACCGCGACGATCGTGGCGTCGCGGGGCACGCCCAGCTCGGCGACCGATTTGCCCGCCGCCGGTGAGCCACTGGCGAGCGTCACCTCGACGAGACGGGCGTCCTGGAACTGCAGAAGACGCACGAGCGAGCCGACCGACACCGCCTCCTCGACGAGAGCGGTGAGGAGGTGGGGCGTGGAGACCGAGACGTCGACGCCCCACGCCTCGTTGAACAGCCACTGGTTGTGCGGGTGGTTGACGCGAGCGACGACCCGCGGAACGGCGAACTCCTGCTTCGCGAGTAGCGAGATGACCAGGTTGTCCTCGTCGTCGCCGGTGGCGGCGACGACGACGTCGACGCTCTCCAGTCCGGCCTCGTGCAGCGAGCTGACCTCGCACGCGTCGGCGATGAACCACTGCACGTCGAGCGTCGAGCGCAGTCGCGCCACCAGGTCGGGATCCTGCTCGATGACCATCACGTCGTGACCGGCGTCCCGGAGGTCGCCGGCGATGTAGACCCCGACGTTGCCGGCGCCTGCGATGGCGACCTTCATGCGTGCCTGCCTTCCTCGGCCAGCCGGCTGTCGAGCTCCTCGCGGGAGTCCCGGCGCACGGCCATGTACAGCAGGTCTCCCTCCTGCCCCACGATCTCGGGACTGGCCAGCCTGGCCTCGCCACCGCGGGTGAGGGCGACCAACCGGTAGCGCTCGCCTTCGTCGAGCTCGGTGAGCTTCCGACCTGCCCAGTTGGCGGGGAGCATGCGCTCGACCAGGTCGACAGATCCCGAGGCGTCGCTCCACTCGTTGGCCCACTGGTCGGGGAAGAGCTTGCGCACGACCTGGTCGGTGGTCCAGGCCACGGTTGCGACCGTCGGGATGCCGAGGCGCTGGTAGATCACGGCCCGGCGGGGGTCGTAGATGCGGGCGACCACGTTCGGGATCTCGAACGTTTCACGGGCGATGCGGGCGGTCAGGATGTTCGAGTTGTCCCCACTTGTGACCGCCGCCAGGGCGCCCGCGTCGCGGATCCCCGCCTGCTCCAGGTGCTCACGGTCGAAGCCGAACCCCAGCACGGCCCGCCCGGTGAACCGCTCGGGCAGGCGCCGGAAGGCGTTGCGGTTCTTGTCTATGACCGCGACCGTGTGGCCCTGGGCCTCCAACTCGGCCGCGAGCTCTGATCCGACTCGGCCGCAGCCGACGACGACGACATGCACGGGCCTCCATGCAACACGGCCATCGCCGGACCAGCAAAATCAAGAAACAGACTCGAAACGCTCCCGGCCTATCGTGAGGCCCGCGTGTACTCGATGATCAAGCGGCTCCTGGTGGGCCGCCCCATTCCCACCGAGGAGCAGGAGCACCAGCTCCTGCCCAAGGCCATCGCCCTGGCGACGTTCTCTTCGGACGCCATCTCTTCGACCGCGTATGCGACAGAGGAGATCCTGTTCGTCACTGCGGTCGGCGGGTCGAGCCTTTCGCTGGGCCTTGCCCACCTCATCCCCATCTCGATCGTCGTCGCCGTCCTCTTGGTGATCGTCGTCACGTCGTACCGGCAGACGATCTACGCGTACCCGAGCGGCGGCGGCTCCTACATCGTCAGCCGCGAGAACCTGGGCGAGTACCCGTCGCTGATCGCTGGCGCGTCGCTCCTCGTCGATTACATCCTCACCGTCGCCGTATCGATCTCCGCCGGCGTGGCCGCCATCGTGTCGCTGCCGCAGTTCCAGAGCCTGGTCGACCAGCGCGTGCTGCTCGGTCTGCTCCTCATCGGCATCATCACCGTTGCGAACCTGCGCGGGGTCAAGGAGTCGGGCCGCATCTTCGCCGTGCCCACGTACGTGTACATCGTCAGCATTTCGTTGCTCGTGGGGTATGGCCTGTTCCGCTCGTTCTTCGGGCACATCAAGCCGATTCCCTTCGATCCCCACAAGTCGGTGGCGACGGCGGTCACGGGCGGATCGCTCGGCCTGTTCATCCTCCTCAAGGGCTTCTCGTCGGGCGCGGTCGCCCTCACCGGGGTCGAGGCCATCTCCAACGGCGTGCCCGCCTTCCGCCGGCCCAAGTCGCACAACGCGGCGACGACCATCGTGTGGATGGGCGTCATCCTGGGCGTGCTCTTCTTCGGCGTGTCGATCCTGGCCCACCGTCTGCACCCGTATCCCAGCCACGACGAGACGGTGATCTCCGAGATGGGGCGGGCCGTCTACGGCGGCGGGCCCATCTATTGGATCCTGCAGTTCTCGACGGCGGCCATCCTCACCCTGGCTGCCAACACGGCGTACGCCGACTTCCCGCGGCTCTCGTCGATCATCGCTCGCGACGGCTACCTCCCACGCCAGTTCGCCAACCGCGGCGACCGCCTGGTGTTCTCCAATGGGGTGCTGTTCCTGGCCACGGCGGCGGCGATCCTCATCGTTGCCTTCGGCGGACTGACCAACGCCCTGATCCCGTTGTACGCGGTCGGCGTGTTCACAGCGTTCACCCTGAGCCAGGCCGGCATGGTCGTGCACCACCGCCGTATCAAGGAGCAGGGCTGGCGGCGCAACATGATCATCAACGGCGTCGGGGCCGTCGCCACCTTCATCGTCCTGCTGATCGTCGCCGGCACCAAGTTCACGTCGGGCGCTTGGCTCCCGATCGTCGTCGTCC
>JAFAUA010000191.1 GCA_019243595.1 Acidimicrobiia bacterium | reverse complement strand
AGGACCTTGGAGCGACGCCTGCCGGACGCTGACGCGACAGGCGCGACCGAGCCCCTCCGGGTCGCACTGGACGCCACACCGTTGTTCGGGGCCCGCACCGGCGTGGGCATGTTCACGATGGGCGTCCTCGATGCGCTGGCCGACCGTCCCGACCTCGAGGTGGTCGCCTATGCGGTGACGTGGCGGGGCCGCGGCGAGGTCAGCCAGATGCTCCCGAGTCGTCGCGTGCGGCCGGCGCGCAGTCCGATGGCCGCCCGTCCGCTCCGCTGGGCGTGGATGAGGTGGAACCTGCCCCCGATCGAGTGGTGGACCGACGAGGTCGACGTCGTCCACGGCACCAACTTCGTCGTCCCACCGACGCGCGAGGCGGGCGAGGTCGTCACCGTGCACGACCTCACGCCGCTGCGCTTCCCCGAGCTGGCCCACGAGGACACGCTTGCCTATGTCCCGCTGATCAAGCGGGCGCTCGAGCGCGGCGCGCACGTGCACACGCCGTCGACGTTCATCGCCGAGGAGGTCGTCGAACACTTCGGCGTCGATCGCGAACGCGTCCACGCTGTGGCCGAAGGGGTCCCGGCGCTGCCCGACGTCGCCGCCGACGAGCAGGTCGCCGGTGGGGCGCCCTACATCCTCACGATCGGCACGGTCGAGCCGCGCAAGGACCACCCGCTGCTGGTGCGCGCCTTCGACGCCGTGGCGGGCGACATTCCCGACCTGCACTTGGTGATCGCGGGCGGCGACGGCTGGGGAACGGCGGCGCTGGCCGACGCCATGGCGGCGGCCAAGCACCGCGACCGCATCGTGCGCCTCGGCTACGTCGACGACGAGGCCCGGGCCGGGCTGCTGAACGGGGCCACCTTGTTCGCCTTCCCGTCGGTGTACGAGGGATTCGGCCTGCCACCGCTCGAGGCCATGCGGGCTGGTGTGCCCGTCGTCGCCACCGCCGCAGGCGCCCTTCCCGAGGTACTCGACGACGCCGCGGTCATCGTGCCCGTCGGCGACGTCGACTCACTGGCCGACGCGTTGCGCCGGGCAGTTCTCGAGGGCGCACTGCGGACGCGACTCGTCGCGGCCGGCCGGTTGCGAGTCGAGGGCTACTCGTGGGCGCGGTGCGCCGAGGGGCTCGTCGACGTGTATCGAAGGGTGCGGCCGTCGTGAAACTCTTGCTCGTCGCCGAGCAGCTGCGGCGGCGGGTCCCCGGTGGAATCGGCACGTACATCCGAGGGCTGACGCCGGCGCTCGCCACACTCGAAGGCGCGCCCGACGTCACCGTGTGGGCCAGCGCCCATCGCGGGGGCGGCGACGACCCGCTGGCCGCGCTGGGCCCCGTTCGGGCGTCGGCGTTGCCGGGGCCGCTGCTCACGCGTGCGTGGGACGTGGGGCTTGCCGGCGCGCCGGACGGCTACGACGTGCTGCACGCCACCTCGCTCGCCGTGCCGCCGGGGCGCGGGACGCCGACGACGGTGCTCGTCCACGACGTCGCCTTCCGCCACGTCCCAGAGGCGTATCCCCGCCGGGGACGGCGGTGGCACGAGCGCGCCCTGCAGCGTGCGATCCGCCGGGCCGTGGTGCTCGCCGTCCCCTCGCCCGAGACCGCTGACGACCTCCTTGCTGCGGGTGCTCCGGGTGAGCGGGTGCGGGTCCTGACCGATCCCTACGGCTGCGACCACCTCCCCGCACCGGACACCGAGGCCACCATCGAGCTCCTCCGGGAGTTGCGCGTCGACGGCGAGTATCTGCTGACGGTCTCGACGCTCGAGCCCCGCAAGAACCTGCGCCGCTTGGTCGCCGCCTACCGAGCCGCCCGCCCTCGGCTGCCCGAACCGTGGCCACTGGTCGTCGTCGGTCCGTCGGGCTGGGGCGAGGAGCTGGCACCCGAACCCGGCGTCGTGCTCGCCGGCCAGGTACCAGGCCCGGTCCTGGCCGGCCTCTACGGACGGGCGCGCCTCGTTGCGTACGTCCCTCTCATCGAAGGCTTCGGACTCCCGGCCGTCGAGGCCATGTACGCGTGCGCGCCGGTCGTCGCCAGCCCCATGCCGAGCACTGGTGGCGCCGCCTTCGAGGTGAGCCCCACCGATGTGGACGCCATCGCCGACGCCCTTGCCCAGGTCGCAAGCCAGGAAGGGGTGCGCTCACAGCTCGTCACTGCCGGCGTCCTGCGATCCTCCGAGCTCACGTGGGAGGCGGCCGCCCGTCGTCACGTCGAGCTGTGGGCCGAGGTGGCGGGGGGATGACGGTGCGCGTGTCGCTTGACGCCACTGCCATCCCGGACCGCCCCGTCGGCGCCGGGAGGTACGTGCTCGAGCTGGCGTCGGTGCTCTCGACGCGTGACGACGTCGATCTGGTCGTCGTTACGCGCCGCGGCGACGGCGCCCGCTGGCCGGGCGACGCCGCGGAGCGGGCCCCGGCATCAAGGCCGGGGCGCCTGGTGTGGGAGCAGCTCGGCCTGCCTCGCGTCCTGCACGACCTCGCTGTCGACGTGCATCACGCGCCCCACTACACGATGCCCGAGCGGTCGAGTGTGCCCACGGTCGTCACCGTGCACGACATGACCTTCTTCGACCATCCGGAATGGCACGAGCGCACGAAGGCGCCGTTCTTCCGCCGGGCCATCCGCGTTGCGGCCAAGAAGGCCGACGCCATCGTGTGCGTGAGCTCGGTGACAGCCGACCGTCTTCGCGCCCGGCTGACGTCGGCGGCGCCGGTCCACGTCATCCCGCACGGCGTCGACCACACCCGGTTCCGCCCCGAGTCGTCCGGCGACGATCTCGTCGCTGTCGACGCCCTCGGCGTGCGGTCGCCCTACGTCGCCTTCCTCGGGACGCTCGAGCCGCGCAAGGACGTGCCGACGTTGGTCGCCGCCTTCGACCGCATCGCCTCCGCACAGCCCGACCTGTCGCTCGTCATCGGCGGACTCGACGGCTGGGGGAGCACCGCGGTCAGCGAGGCGATCGGGCGCGCCACTCATGCCGACCGCATCCAGCGCCTCGGCTACGTCCCGGAGCACGCGGTGCCCGCGCTGTTGCGCCGGGCCGCAGCAGTCGCCTATCCGTCCCTCGAGGAAGGCTTCGGTCTCCCCGCGCTCGAGGCGCTGGCTTGTGGTGCCCCGCTCGTCACCACCAAGGGCACAGCAATGGCGGAGGTCACCGGAGACGCGGCCGTCCTGATCCCACCCGGCGACGTCGACGCCCTCGCTCAGGCCCTCGAGGCACTGGTCGCGGCCGGCCCTGAAGCCGACCGGGTCCGGCGGCGAGGGCCCGAGGTCGCAGCCGCCTACACGTGGGAGGCCAGCGCCGCCGCCCACGTCGAGGTGTACCGCTCCGTGGGCTGAACGCAGAAGAGGCTCCCGGTGAGGGGAGCCTCTTCTGCAGGGGGTCTTGCCCCGCAGTTGCTGCGGGGGCGGTGCTACGCGGCCTTGGTCTTCTTGGCCCCGTTGGTCTTGCCGTTGGTGCGGTTGAGCACCTGGCCCTGCAGGTTCTCGGCGGCGGTGCGGGCTTGCTTCACCAGGTCCTTGGCCTGTGCCGGGAAGGTCTGCTCGATCTGGGCGAGGGCCGGCTGGATGCGGTCCTCGACCTTCTTGGAGAGACCCTTGACCTGCTCGGTCGTGGCGCTGAACTGCGTCTCGACCTGCTTGGTGAGGTCACGGCGAGCCACCTGGGCCTTCTGGATGGCGAGAACGCCGAGGCCCACGGTTACGTAGGCGGCGTCCTTCACGGTCTTGGTCACGTCAGCCATGGGAGCGGCTCCTTTGCTCGGTCGCTAGCCACCATAGTCCGAGTGCATAACAGTTGCAAGCGGTTTCGCAAGGGGTGGGGTGCATCACTGCAAACGACCCCGCCGCTACCCTCACCCGGCAGCAATGGACCCCCAGCCCCAGGCCCCCTCGGTGGTTGCCGTCGTCGTGGCCTGCGACCCAGGGGAGTGGCTCGAGGAGACCCTCGCCGCCCTGGGCGAACAGGACTATCCGAACCTGTCGGTCCTCGTCCTCGACGCCGGCCGCGACGACGGCGACCTGGCGGCCCGGATCGCGCCCGCCCTCCCCGACGCCTACGTCCGCCGGGTCGAGGGCAGCCCCGGGTACGGCCAGGCGGCCAACGAGGCGCTGCTCGCGGTCGAGGGGGCGGCGTTCTACCTGTTCTGCCACGACGACGTGGCCCCTGACCCCAACGCCGTGCGCCTGCTCGTCGAGGAGGCTCTGCGGTCCAACGCCGCCATCGTCGGCCCCAAGTTCGTGCAGTGGGAACGCCCGGAGCGGCTGGCCGACGTGGGTCTGGCGGTGAACAAGTTGGGGGCCGGGCACTCGCTGATCGAGCGCGGCGAGATGGACCAGGAGCAGCACGACTCCGTGCGCGACGTGTTCGCCGTGCCCGGCGCCTTCGTGCTGGTCCGGAGCGACCTCTTCGAGGCCCTGGGTGGATTTGACCCCGAGATGGCCGACCACGGCGCCGACGTCGACCTCGGCTGGCGGGCCCAGGTCGTCGGGGCGCGCGTGATGGTCGCGCCGGACGCGCGCGTCCGCCACCTCGACGTCGAAGAGCTCCGGTCCGTGACGCGAGAGGACACGCCGGTGCACGAGGCGCGCGACCGCGTGCGCGCCATCTTGAAGAACTACAGCGGCTTCCACCTCGTACGCGTGGTGCCCCAGGCGCTCGTCGCCGCACTCATCGACTTCCTCACCGGCGCCTTCTCGGGCAGCCGGGGCCGAGCCCGGGCGCCGGTGTCGGCCTGGACGTGGAACCTGCGCCACCTCGGCGAGCTGCGGCCGCTCAGGCGTCGGGTGCAGACGTCGCGGTCCGTTCCCGACAGCGACGTGCGCCGGCTGCAGACCGGGGGCACAGCCAGACGCGCCGCCGCCGGCGACCTCGAGCTCGGCGAACGCGAGGGCGCCATCGCGCGCGGAGGCCGCTCGGTCGCCGACGCATTTGCGGTCACCACCGCCCGTCAGGCGGTGATCGTGTGGATCGTTCTGGCCGTGCTGTTCGTCGCCGGGAGCCGCCACCTGTTCGGCGGAACCTTCCCGTCGGTCGGGCAGCTGGCTGCGTTCCCGCACCGGGCGACGCTCACCGTGCACAACTTCGTCTCCGGCTTGCGCGTGACGGGCCTCGGCACCGACGCGCCGGCCCCCACGGCGCCCGGCCTGCTCGGCATCGGTGGCCTCCTGCTCATCGGCGACATGGGCCTCCTGCAGCGCCTGCTCGTGCTGGGCGCCTTGCCGGTCGGCGTCATCGGCGCCTGGCGCTTCACCCGCCCCCTCGAGTCGACGCCCGCCCGCCTGGTGGCGACGGTCGTCTACACGTCGATCCCGCTGGCGATCAACGGGCTGGCGCGTGGGCGGTGGCCGGCGCTGGTCGCCTACGCGGTGGCGCCGTGGCTGGTGGGCGCCTTGGTCCGGGCGATGGGTCTCGAGCCGTGGGCGGCGGGCGAGACACCCCGGCGAACGGCGGCGATCCTTCGTCTCGGGCTGCTGCTCGCCGTCGCCGGCGCCTTCGTGCCGTCCCTCGCCCTCGTCGCCCCCGCCGTCGCCCTCGGGCTCGTGCTCGGCTCGGTGCTCGTCGGCGAGGTGCGCGCCGCCCTTGCCGCGGTGACGACGGCCGCCGGCGCTGTGGGTGTCGCCGCGTTGCTGCTGTTCCCCTGGAGCCTGCACTTCGTGTTGCCCGGGCGGGAGTGGGCTGCCTTTGCCGGCGCCGCGCCGTCGGCCGCCCACGCCCCGGGATTCGGCGCCCTGTTGCGGTTCCACATCGGTCCCGTCGGTGGCTCACCGCTGGGATGGGCGTTCGTGGTGGCCGCCGCCCTTCCGCTGCTCATCGGACGGGACTGGCGACTGGCGTGGGCCGTGCGGCTCTGGGCGGTGGCGCTGGTGTGCGTCGCCGTGGCGTGGGCCTCGGGCCGGGGTTGGATCTTCAGCGGCGTGCAGCTTCGCGACGCCATGCTCGGCCCAGCCGCCCTTGCCCTCGCCGGCTCGGCGGCGCTCGGCATGGTCGCCTTCCAGACCGACCTCCAGCGTTACCGCTTCGGGTTGCGGCAGGTGGCGTCGGTCGTGGCCGCCGCCGCCGTCGTCGGGGGTGTGATCGGCATCCTCCCGGCGGCCGCCAGCGGGCGGTGGTACACGCCGAGCAACGACGTCGCGCAGTCGACGACGTGGATGCAGGTCGAGGCCTCGAAGGGCTCGTTCCGCACGCTGTGGGTCGGCGACCCCGATGTGCTCCCGGGAACGGGATGGCGGGTCGAGGGTGGCCTCGCCTACGCCCTCTCCCGCAACGGTCCGCCCGACGCCGAGCAGCTGTGGCCGGGCTCGTCGGCGGGCGCGACCCGCCGGGTGGCGGCCGCACTCGCCGTGGCCCGTGGGGGACGGACGACCCGCCTCGGACACCTGCTTGCGCCCATGGCGATCCGCTACATCGCCGTCCCCACGCGACTCGTTCCCGGCAACGCGAGCTCGCCTTCCTTCCCCGTTCCCTCCGACGTGCTACTCGGGTTGGCGGCCCAGCTCGACCTGCGGGAGCTGCCGTCGGACCCGGCGGTTGCCGTGTACGAGAACACGGCATGGGGCGCGTTGCGATCGAGCGCCCAGTCGGCGCCCGAGAGCCGCCTCGGCGTCGACCTCAGCGACGCCACCCCGGTGCTCCC
>JAFAUA010000058.1 GCA_019243595.1 Acidimicrobiia bacterium | reverse complement strand
ATCGGTGACCCGCGCGAGGGCTGCGCACCGAACTCGGGGATGGCGTCGCTGACGTTCCGGAACAACACCAACGGGCTCGTGGTGGTCGGCAACACCTACAAGTCGACGCTGCTCGCCACCAAGAACTCGGGTGCCGGACCGCTGCCGGGTGACACGGGCCCGGTCATCCAGGGCAACGTCAAGGGCTGACGAAGGTGGCGTCTACGGGCGCGTGAGCGAACTCGGGTCGGCCGGGTAGCCGCCGGACGCCACGATCGCTTTCGCCCAGGGCTCGAGGATGTCGAGCAGTTCGTCGGCGTCGTTGCCGAGGGCTTCGACCACGCGCCGCTCCTGGCGGTCGGTCGACTCCTCGATCGACGCTCGCACCTGCTCGCCGGCGGTCGTGAACTCGCCGCCTTCGACCAGCCCGCGCTCGATGAGCCGGGCGATCCCGGCGTCGATCTCCTCGGGGGTCCACCCCCGCGTGGCGACGTAGCTCTTGAGCGGCATCCGCCACCACAACTCGGTGAGCAGCGTCACCTCGACGGCGTCGATGTCGTGGGACGTCCAGGCGATGATGTGGCTGTCGCCGCGGTGCTCGCGCAGGAGGTCGGCGGCGCGCCACAAGTCGCCCATGGGATCGCCGGGAAAGCCGAGGGACCGCAAGCCGGCGTAGATGGCGTGGCCCTCGCAGGTGCAGGCGTCGCCGGCGCGGCGCAGCAGCTCGGTGGCCCGCGCCGCGCCGTCGGGGACGCCGTCGAGGATGCGCTGCAGGGCGGCGATGGCGCCGCGCTGGCGGGCGTCGAGGATGTCGTCGACGGAGACCTTGCGGCCCTCCTCGATGGCGGGCAGCACCAGCGCGGGGTTGAACACGCCGAAGGCGGCGACGACCATTTCTCCGACGACGTCGCCCATGCACGCCGACCGGCTGCGGAAATATGACGGGATGTATGACAGCCCGAGCGCCTTGTAGTTCTCCTGCGCCTCGGGCGCGAAGTACACGTTGGCGGCCAGCGGCTCGATGAGGTCGCGCAAGCGCCGGCTGATGCGCCGGACTTCGTCGTCAGTGATCATGGGGTTGGCTTAGCGCCCGGCGCCGGAACTGGTCCAGCCCGCGCGCCAGCACCCACTCGTGGCTCCAGCGCAGCAACGGCCGCGCCAGCACGGCGGCCAACTGCATGGCGCGCGAGCGCGGGCGCATGTCCCACTCGATGTCGACGGCGGACCCCTCCGTCCCGTTCGATGCCAGGTCGAGTGCCGCCCAGCCGGCGACGTCGCCGGTGACCGACGCCGCCAGGCGTTCACACTCGACGACCTCGTCGAGCACGAGGCCGACGCGTAGTACATACGGCAGCGGCGACTGGATCACGGCCCGCCAGTGCGCTCCGGGCCCGAACCCGTCGGCGTCGAACTCGCGGAGCCACGGCCACCAGCTCTGGTAGTCGCCGGTGCGCGAGATCGTCGCCCAGAAGCGGTCGGGCGGCACATCCAGCTCCCACGTCCTGGCGAAGTGGAAGGGGGACGGCATGAGAACACTCTTTCAGTACCGTCGCTCGTATGCCCAGGAGGCGCGTGCTCGCCGACCTCACGCCGCTGCGCGAGTCGCGGGACTACCGCCTGCTGTTCTCGGGCCAGGTGGCGTCCTACATCGGCCGCCAGTTCACGGTCGTCGCCATCCCGATCCAGGTCTTCAAGATCACGCACTCGTCGCTCGACGTCGGCCTCGTCGGCCTGGCCTCGCTCGGGCCGCTGATCGTGTTCTCGCTGGCCGGCGGCGCCATGTCCGACGCCTTCGACCGTCGCAAGCTGCTGCTGATCAACCAGGTGCTGCTGGCCGCGACGAGCGTCGTGCTGGCGTTGAACGCCAGCCTCAAGCACCCGGCGCTCTGGCCCCTGTTCGTGTTCGGGTCGTTGTCCGCCGGCTTCGCGGGTGCCGACATGCAGACACGCAACGCCATCACGCCCCGCCTCGTGAGCCGGCAAGCCTTCCCCGCAGCAGCGGCGCTGGGCCAGCTGGTGTGGCAGGTGGGGATGATCGTCGGTCCCGTTCTCGCGGGCCTCGTCATCGCCCAGGTCAGCCTCGCCACCGCCTACTGGATCGACGTGTCGACGTTCGTCGTCGCCTTCGCGGCCGCCATCCCCATGCACGCGCTGCCGCCGGAGGGCGGCGGGACCCGCGCCGGGCTCCAGTCGGTGCTCGAGGGCCTGCGCTTCCTCAAGGGCAAGCAGGTGCTGGTCAGCACGTTCACGATCGACATCAACGCCATGGTCTTCGGGATGCCGTCGGCGCTGTTCCCCCAGCTCGGCACCCAGGTGTTCGGCGGCGGGGCGCAAACGGTGGGCCTGCTCTACGCGGCGCCGGGCGCCGGTGCCCTCATTGGCGCCCTGTTCAGCGGTTGGGTGCCGCGCGTCCGCCGGCAAGGGCGCGCCGTGATCATCGCCGTGATGCTGTGGGGCGCGGCGATCGCCGCCTTCGGCGTCGTCACGTGGTTGCCCGCGGCGTTGGTGTTCCTCGCGGCGGCCGGCGCGGCCGATGTCGTCTCCGCCGTGTTCCGGAACACGATCCTGCAACTTTCATTACCAGATGCGTTTCGGGGGAGGCTCTCCGGCGTGCACATCGCCGTGGTCGCCGGGGGACCCCGCTTGGGAGACGCGGAGGCGGGCGCCATCGCCGCCCTCGCCACGCCCCAGATCTCGGTGGTTTCCGGCGGCCTGGCGTGCATCGCCGGGGCCCTGGTGATCGCCCGCCTGGTGCCTGCGTTCACCAGATATGACTCGAGGGACGCGCTCGTATACTCCGCAGACGGGCCCATCCCGGCCGCGAAGGGAGAGGTGCATGGCTGACGGTGCCAAGGTACGCACGGTCTCGGATCTGATGACGTCGGACGTGCTGACGGCCACACCTTCGGAGACCATCGCCGAGGTCAGTTCACGCATGGGTGACCGCAAGGTTGGGTCGATCGTCGTGGTCGACGACGCTCGGCCGGTCGGCATCCTGACCGAGCGCGACATGATCAAGATCGCGGCGTCCGGCACCGACACGTCGATCGCCAAGGTCTCGGAGTGGATGACCGAGGACCCCGACACCGTCGAGCCCGACGTCGGGGTCGACGACGCCTTCCACCGGCTCACCGAGCACGGCTACCGGCACATGCCGGTGGTCAAGGACGGCAAGCTCCTCGGCATCGTGTCGCTGCGGGACCTGGTGCGCATCGCCCAGATCCGCCCCGTCGAGCACCCCAGCCTCATGGAGGCACCCAAGGGACTCGAGGGCGTCGTCGTGGCCGAGACCGAGATCGGCGACGTCCGCGGCCAGGAGGGCTTCTACCACTACCGCCAGTACAACGCCGTCGAGCTGGCCGAGAAGCGCACGCTCGAGGACGTGTGGTTCCTCCTCTACTACGGGCACCTGCCGACCAAGGACGAGCTCAAGAAGTTCATCGAGGAGAAGCGGCAGTACCGGGAGGTCCCCGAGAAGGTCAAGGCGCTGCTGCCGGGCATCGCCAACGCCGGCGACCACTTCATCCCGCTCGATGCCCTGCGTACGGCGGTGTCGCTGGTGGCGTACGCCCAGGACTACAAGCCCAGCCTCGACATCGACGCCAAGGAGCTGCGCCACAACGCGCTGCAGATCACGTCGGTGATCCCGACGCTGATCATGTCGCTCTACCGGCTCAACAAGGGCCAGGAGCCCATCGATCCCAACCCCGACCTGCCGTACTCGGCGAACTACCTCTACATGCTCACCGGTGAGGTGCCCGATCCGGAGAACGCCCGCGCCGTCGAGCAGTACCAGATCTCCACGATCGACCACGGCTTCAACGCATCGACGTTCACGGCGCGAGTGATCACCTCGACGGGCGCCGACCTGGGTGCTGCGGTCGTCGGTGCCATCGGTGCGCTCTCCGGTCCGTTGCACGGCGGCGC
>JAFAUA010000023.1 GCA_019243595.1 Acidimicrobiia bacterium | reverse complement strand
GACGGCGTCGGTGGTCATGGGCCCATGATCGGGCGCCGCAGGCTGCAGACCATCGGCCAGAGGTCGCAGGAAACACCTCGAGGGGGTCGCAATTTGCGCGGTCACAAGGTGTACGCGTGCGCGATCACGCCGATGTTCCGAGTCCGGTCGTAGCCCAGAGTGGCCGATGTGGACGAGACTTGTGGTCGTAGCGAGACTTCGCCGTCGACATGGGGTGACACTGGGGTGGGAGAGGCGCTGCCGATCGGCACCGTCACGATGCTGTTGGCCGACGTGGAGGGCTCCACGCGGTTGTGGGAGACCGACCCTGATGCCATGACGGCCGCCCTGGCGCGACTCGACCGGGTCGTCACCGAAGCCATCGCCGGCCACGGCGGCGTGCGGCCTCTCGAGCAAGGTGAGGGCGACAGCTTCGTGGTCGCCTTCTCGCGCGCCTCCGACGCCGTCGCGTGTGCTCTCGACCTGCAGCGTGCACCTCTGGCGCCGATTCGGCTGCGGGTCGGGCTTCACACCGGCGACGCACAGCTGCGCGACGAGGGCAACTACATGGGCCCGGTCCTCAACCGGACGGCTCGTATCCGCGATCTGGCCCACGGAGGCCAGACCGTGCTGTCGGGCGCGACGCATGACCTCATCGTCGACTCGCTGCCGGCCGATGCGTGGCTCACCGACCTGGGGAGTCACCGCTTGCGCGACCTGGCCCGCCCCGAGCGCGTGGTCCAGCTCTGCCATCCCGACGTGCCCGTCGAGTTCCCCGCTTTGCGTTCCATCGACGCGTTCGTGCACAACCTTCCGGTCCAGCTCACGAGCTTCATCGGGCGGGAGGCGGAGATGGCCGACGTCCGGCGCCTCGTCGGCGAGAACCGGCTGGTCACCCTCACGGGCGCGGGCGGCGCCGGCAAGACGCGCCTCGCCCTGCAGGTGGCAGTAGAGCTGCTGTCGGAGTTCGAGGGCGGCGTGTGGCAAGTCGATCTCGCTCCGGTCTCCGACCCCGACGTCGTCCCCATCGTCGTGGTCCGCGCCCTCGGCCTCCAGGACGAGCTGGGGCGCTCGACGATGGAGACGCTCGTGCGCTTCCTCGGCGGCCGCGAGGCGCTCGTTGTGCTGGACAACTGCGAGCACCTGCTCGACACGTCCGCGGCGCTGATCGAGGAGCTGCTGCGCGCCTGCCCGGCGCTGAGCATCCTGGCCACGAGCAGGGAGCCGATCGGGGTTGACGGTGAGGTGACGTGGCGGGTGCCGTCGATGTCGCTGGCCGACGACGCCATCGAGCTGTTCGCCAACCGGGCCCAGCGGGCCCGCCCCGGCTTCGTGATCACCGCCGACCACGCCGAATCGGTCGCCGAGATCTGCCGTCGTCTGGACGGGATACCCCTCGCCATCGAGCTGGCCGCGGCGCGCCTGCGCGCCTTCTCACCCGCCGAGATCGTGGCCGGGCTCCACGACCGCTTCCGCCTCCTGACCGGTGGCGCGCGCACGGCGGTGCGACGCCAGCAGACCCTGCGCGCGTCGGTCGACTGGTCCCACGCCCTGCTGACCGAGCCGGAGCAGGTCCTGTTCCGCCGTCTCGCCGCCTTCGCGGGGGGCTTCGACCTCGAGGCGGCCCAAGCCGTCGGCGGCGGTGAGGGCATCGACCGCCACCAGGTCGTCGACGAGCTCGCCCTCCTCGTCGACAAGTCGTTGGTGGCGACAGAGGACTCCCACCTGGCGACCCGTTACCGGCTGCTCGAGACGGTCCGTCAGTACGCCCTCGAGAAGCTCGGGGAATCCGGCGAGGCTGACGCCGTTCGCACCCGCCACCGTGACCACTACCTGGCGATGGCCAGTGCCCTCGACGAGCCCGCCAGCGGCGAGTACCGGCACCATCTCGAACGCGTGCAAGCAGACGTCGACAACCTGCGCGGCGCCTTCCAGTGGTGCCTGGAAGTGTCAGACGTCGAGGCCGCCCTCCGGCTCACCTCCTCGCTGCAGCCCCTTTGGCTCGGCCAGAGCCGGCTGCTCGAGGGTCTCTCCTGGTTCGACGCCGCGCTCCGTGAGGACGCGGCTTCCGCG
>JAFAUA010000010.1 GCA_019243595.1 Acidimicrobiia bacterium | reverse complement strand
CCGCGGTCGCGCGCCTCGGCGACCACGTTCTCCATGTACTCCTTCACCTTCGGGAAGGCCTGGAAGTAAGAGGCGAGGATCACCGCTGCCTCTTCGGTGGGGATGCCGAGCCGCTGGCCGAGGCCGTAGGCCTCCATGCCGTAGGCCAGGCCGTAGCTGACCATCTTCGCCGTCGATCGCTGGTTGACGTCGACGGCGTCAGGCTCGACGCCGAACACGCGCGCCGCGGTCGTGGCGTGGATGTCCTGGCCGGTCGTGAACGCCTCGATCAGACCCGGGTCCTCGGCCAGGTGGGCGATCACGCGCAGCTCGATCTGGTTGTAGTCGGCGACGAGGAACTGCCAGCCGTCGGCCGGGATGAACGCCCGCCGGAATTGGCGGCCCTCTTCCTTGCGGATCGGGATGTTGTGGAGGTTGGGGTTCTCCGAGCTCAGCCGGCCCGTGCGGGCGACGGTCTGGTTGAAGCTGGCGTGGATGCGGTCGTCGTCGGAGACGAAGGCGAGCAGGCTCTCGCCGTAGGTCGACCGCAGCTTCTCGATCTCGCGGTAGCGCAGGAGCTTCTCGATGATCGGGTGTTGGCCGCGGAGCTTCTCGAGGGACGCGGCGTCGGTGGAGAACCCGGTCTTGGTGCGCTTCTGGGGCTGCAGGCCGAGCTTCTCGAAGAGGATGCGCCGCAGTTGCTGTGTCGAGTTGACGACGAACTGCTCGCCGGCGTCGTCCTGGATCTCCTTCTCCAGGCGACGGACCTCAACCTCGAGACCGTTGATCAAGCCGCGCAGGTACTCGACATCGACGCGCACACCGACCTTCTCCATGCGGGCCAGCACGCGGATCAGCGGACGCTCGATGTCGTCGTAGAGGCTGAACAGGTTGCGGGAGTCCATGGCGGTGCGCAGCGCCGGTGCCAGCCGGGCCACGGCAACGGCGCGCCGGCCGGCGTCCTCGGCGGGCTTGTCGACATTGCCGTCGAGGTCGAGCTGCCCTGCGGGCGGCGCGTCGGCCGCCCTGAGCTCGACGCCGAGATAGCGCACGGCCAGGTCTTCGAGCAGGTAGTCGGTGTCGCCGGGGTCGACGAGGTAGGCGGCGACGGCGGTGTCGAGATCGAGCGAGCGGATGTCGACGCCGTTCGGTTCGAGGGCGCGCATCAGTTCCTTGGCCCGGTGGGCCTCGAGCGCGGGGCCGCCGTCGGCGACCACGCCGGCGAGCGCCGCCGCAACCTTCTGGTCGCTCAGGAGTTCGGCGGTGAAGAACTGCGCCGACTCCGGCGACTCGCCGACCGCCACAGCCAGGGCGACGAGCGGTGACCGTCCTTCGATGCCCTCCCACGAGGCGGCGATCGCCACCGGTTCCTCCGACCCGGCCAGACGCTGCAGGGCGTCGACCGCCTCCTCGGCGGTGCCGAGACGCTGGAGGTCGACGTCGAGCGCCTCGGTCGCCGACGTGTGGGCGGGAAGCGAGCCGCCCACGGCCTCGAGCAGCCGGTCCCACAGCGTGCGGAACTCGAGGAACGTGAAGAGCTCGCGCACCTCCTCGGCGTCCCACTGTCCTTGGCGGAGGTCGTCGAGAGAGATCTCGAGGGGCACGTCGCGCACGAGCGGTGTCGCTTGCGCGTTCTGCCGGACCTGGGCCTCGTGGGCCTTGAGGTTCTCCCGGAGTTTCGGGGTGTTCTTGTCGACGTTGGCGAAGACGCCGTCGAGGTCGCCGTGGGTGTTGATCAGCTTGGCCGCCGTCTTCTCGCCGACGCCGGGCACCCCGGGAAGGTTGTCGGAAGGATCGCCGCGAAGGGCCGCGTACTGCGGGTACTTCTCGGGCGTCACGCCCGTTCGCTCCAAGATGCCGGCCTCGTCGTAGAGGACGTAGTCGCTGACGCCGCGCCGGTTGTAGAGGACTTTCACGCACGGGTCCTCGACGAGCTGGTACTCGTCGCGGTCGCCCGTGACGATGATGACCTCGTCGCCCTTCGCCTTGGCCTGGGTGGCGAGAGTCGCGATGACATCGTCGGCCTCGAAGCCGGACGCGTCGACCATCGGCATCTTGAGGGCGTCGAGCACCTGGCGGACGAGCCCCATCTGCTGGCGCAGGATGTCGGGCGCCTCGGAGCGGCCGGCCTTGTACTCGGCGACCAGCTCGTGGCGGAACGTGGGCTCGGGGCGGTCGAAGGCCACGCCGATGCCGTCGGGCTGGTGGTCCTTCAGCAGGTTGATCAGCATCGACGTGAAGCCGAAGACGGCGTTGGTGACCTGGCCCGACGCCGTGGCCATGTCGGTGGGTAGGGCGAAGAAGGCGCGGTAGACGAGCGAGTTGCCGTCGAGGAGGAGGATCTTCGCCATCGCTTCTCCGAGCCTACGAGCCTCTTATTCGAATCTGTTTGTTAGGTACGCCTAATATGACGTCTGTGTCAGACGGCCAGGTGATTCTCCTCGGTGGCATCGCCGGAGCGACGATCTTTCTCGGCCTGCCGGTGGGACGGACCCAGAAGCTGTCGTCACGCACCCGCGCTCTACTGAACGCCCTTGCCATCGGCATCCTGCTGTTCCTGCTGTGGGATGTCCTCTCCCAGGCCATCGAGCCCGTCAAGAAAGCGCTGACCGCGGCAGCTGTCGACGGCAACGGCACCTGGGGCCGGTTCGCCGAGCTGGCCGCGACGTTCACCTTGTTGCTTGGCGTTGGGCTCCTGAGCCTGGTGTATTACGACCGCTGGCTCGCCAGCCGTCCGCGAGTTCGGCGTGAAGGGCCCGGGGCTGCGTTGGCCGAGGACCTGCGGCCCGCCGTGTCGACGCTCGCCCACGAGGCGTCGCGTCTCGCTTTGCTCATCGCCATCGGCATCGGGTTCCACAACTTCTCCGAGGGTCTGGCGATCGGCCAGTCGGCGGCCAAGGGCGAGATCAGCCTCGCCTTGCTGCTCATCATCGGCTTCGGCATGCACAACGCCACCGAGGGCTTCGGCATCGTGGCGCCGATGTCGACCGAGGGTGTCCGGCCCTCGTGGAAGTACCTCGCCGCGCTGGGTCTGATCGGCGGCGGTCCGACCTTCCTCGGCACGATCGTCGGCGAGTCGATCGTCAACGACACGCTCTCCGTGGCGTTCCTGGCCCTGGCCGCCGGCTCGATCCTCTACGTCATCCTGCAGCTGGTGAAGATGGCGTTCCGCATGGGCCACCGAGAGGTGCTCATGTGGGGCCTATTGCTCGGGTTCCTCGCCGGGCTCGCCACCGACTTCGTGCTCGTCGCGGCGGGGGTCTGAGGATGCACGACGGTTTCCACCCGCCGGTCGAGGAGTACCTCGAGGCCGTGTACGAGCTGCAAGAAGAAGGCACGCCGGTCATCCAGGCGCGGCTGGCCGAGCGCCTCGGACACGCGCCGCCCTCGGTGTCGGAGATGATCGGCCGTCTGCGCGCCGACGGGTTCATGGAATCCGAGGGGCGGTCGCTGCGGCTCACATCCAAGGGCCGCAAACGAGCGGAGAGCGTCGTCCGCAAGCACCGCCTGGCCGAGCGCCTGCTCAACGACGTCATCGGCCTCGAGTGGCACAAGACCCACCTGGAAGCATGCCGTTGGGAGCACGTGATCTCCGACGACGTCGAGGCCAAATTGGTGACGCTCCTCGGCAACCCGTCGACCTGCCCGCACGGCAACCCCATCCCCGGTGCGCCCGTGCAGAAGCGCCACCTCACGGCGCTCGCCGAGTCAGAGCCCGGCGACCACGTCCGCCTCGAGCGGGTGACCGAACAGGTGGAGACCGATACCAAGTCGCTGACGTACCTCGACACCCACGGCTTCATCCCGGGTGTCGATGCCGAGGTGCGGGCCAAGGCACCGAACGGCACGCTCACCCTGGCCGTCGACGAGGGCACGCTGTCGATCGAGCCGGGCCTCGCGGCCCAGCTGTTCGTCGCGGCCGGCTAGCTCGCTGAGGGCTCCGGCGGCGTGAGCTCGCCGGAGATGAGGCGCTCGGCGACCTGCTTCATCGTCACCCGCTCGCGCATCGCCGTCTTCTGGATGAACGAGAAGGCGTCGGCCTCCGAGTAGTGGTGCACATCCATCAGCCGGCCCTTGGCCCGGTCGACGACCTTCCGCGTCTCCATCTGGTCCTCGAGGCTCTGTACCTCGGTCTCCAGGGCCCGGATCTCCTTGAACCGGCCGAGGGCGATCTCGATGGCCGGGATCAACTCGTTCTTCTGGAAGGGCTTGACCAGATAGGCAAGAGCGCCGGAATCCTTGGCCTGCTCGATCAGGTCGCGTTGGCTGAAGGCGGTGAGGATGAGCACCGCCGCCCGTCGCTCCCCCGCGATCTCGCGCGCCGCGGAGAGCCCGTCCATGCCGGGCATCTTGATGTCGAGGATCGCGAGGTCGGGGTCGAGGTCGCGCACCAGCTGCACGGCCTCATCGCCGCGACCGGTCTCGCCCACCACCTCATAACCCTCCTCTTCGAGGATCTCTTTGAGATCGAGGCGAATGATCGCTTCGTCTTCGGCAAGAACGACGCGGACGGAAATCGGGAACGCTCCTCTAGTCGGGTCAGCGCCTCAGCGCGTCTCGGCGACGAGCTTGTCGAGTAGCTCGTCCTGGGCTTTCTCCAGCTCTGCGATCGATGCAACCACCTTCGCCCGCTCGCGCGCCATGGCGTCAGCGTGCTTCTTGGCCTCATGGTGGTCGTGGTCGGCCAGCGGCGTCTCGGACACCAGCGCTCGGAGGCGCAGCTCGTCGGCTTCGTCGGCGAAGAACAGCAGCTGCTCGTCGATGACCTGCAGCTCGGCGCGCTGACGCTTCAGGCGTGCGGACACGTCCGAGAGCCGTCGCTCGACCAACCAACGAGACATAGGGAGGAAAAGCATAAGGCCTGAATGCCTCGACGGCTACGGTCGCCGGGATGCGGCGGCCGGTTGATCCTGCGGCCTGGGGTGTCCAGGTCGAGTACCTCGACGCCCACGGCGAACCCCGGGCGGCGCCCGACACCACCGTCGACGCCGTGCTCGAGGCCATGGGCGCCACCCCAGACGGGCCTCCCCCCGGGAACCGTCGCTCGGGTGCCCGGGCGCTCCAGTGCCAGGCACCGCCCCGCCGCATGTGGGGCTGGGCCGCCCAGCTCTACGCGGCGCGGTCGCTCAGCAGCTGGGGGGTCGGGGATCTCATGGACCTCGACCGTCTGGCCCAGTGGGCCCGGAGCAAAGGGGCGGGGTTCATCCTCATCAACCCCCTGCACGCCGCCGTTCCCGTCCTTCCGCAGAACCCCAGTCCCTACTACCCGAGCAGCAGGCGATTCCGGAACGTCCTCTATCTCAGGATCGAGGAGGTGCCGGGCGCGTTCGACATCGACATCCAGTCGATTGCAGCGACGGCCCGAGCGCTGAACACCGAACGGCGCATCGACCGCAACGCCGTCTTGCGCCACAAGCTCGACGCCCTCGGCCGCATCTGGGACGCCTTCCGGGGCGACCCGCGCTTTGACGACTACGTCGCCGAGCAGGGAGAGCCGCTCGAGCAATGGGCGCTCTATTGCGTGTTGGCGGAGACGCACGGCCAAGACTGGCGGGAGTGGCCGGCGCCGTATCAGCGACCGGCGACGCCTGAGGTCGTGCACGTCTTCATGGAGCACCACGACCGCGTCCGCTTCCACCAGTGGCTGCAGTGGCTACTCGACCTGCAGCTCGAGCAGGCGTCGGCGCACGTCGACGTGATGCACGACCTGGCCGTCGGCTTCTCCCCCGGCGGCTTCGACGCATGGTCGTGGCAGTCCCTGCTGGCACCCGGGATGTCGATCGGAGCCCCGCCCGACGAGTTCAACACCCAAGGGCAGGCATGGGGGCTGCCCGCCTTCGACCCCTGGAAGCTGCGCGCCGCCAACTACAAGCCGTTCGCGGAGACCATTCGCGCCGGGGTGCGCTACGCCGGCGCCCTGCGCATCGACCATGCCCTCGGGCTGGCGCGTCTCTATTGGGTACCCGACGGGGCCCCGCCCTCCGAGGGGGTGTACGTGCAGTATCCGTTCGAGGACCTGCTCGACATCATCGCTGTCGAGAGCCAGGCGGCGGACGCCTACGTCGTTGCCGAGGACCTGGGCACGACGTCACCCGAGATCTTGGACGCTCTCGCCGAGCGCGGCTTGCTGTCGTACCGCGTGGTGTGGTTCGAGGACGGGGAGCCGGATGGCTATCCGAGGAACGCCATGGCCGCGGTGACGACCCACGACCTGCCGACGGTCGCCGGCCTGTGGTCGGGGCGCGATCTCAAGGTCCAGGAGGAGCTCGAGCTGCAGCCCAACGTCGACGGTTGGGAAGAGGTGCGCTCCCACCTCGCCCACCTGGCGGGGACCTCCGACGATGCGGACGTCGAGGAGGTCATCGTCGGCGTGCACGGCGCGCTGGCGCGCGCACCATCGATGCTCGTGTCGGGAACGCTCGACGATGCCATCGCAGTCATCGAACGCCCCAACATGCCGGGAACGATCGACGAGTGGCCGAACTGGTCGTTGGCGCTGCCACTGCCGCTCGAGGACATCGAGGTGCACCCCCTCGCCAACCGCGTCGCGGACGCGCTCCAGCGAGGACGCGCTGGGTAGCCTCCGAAGCGATGTCGATGCTCATCGAAGGCCTGCCGCTGTGGATCGCGGCGACCAACGCCTGGTTTGTGGCACCCAACGGTCCGGGCGGCGAGTGCGTGCTCATCGACGCGCCGCCCGACCCCAGTGCGATTCTGTCCCGCCTCGAGGAGCACGGCCTGCGGCTCGTTGCCTTGCTCAACACCCACGGCCACGTCGATCACGTCGGTGGCGTCAGTGAGGTCGTGCACGCGCAAGAGAACGCCGACGAGCTCCCCGTCCACATCCACGATGCCGACCGCCACATGTTGCTCGATCCCGTCGGCACCAGCGGCGGCTTCGGCCAGTTCCTCGAGGCCGAAGGTCTGGAGCTGCGTCCGCCTGAGCTCATCTACGGGCTCGACGACGGCCAGAAGGTCTCGGGCGCGGGGATGACGTTCACCGCCATCCACACGCCGGGTCACACCAAGGGCTCGGCGTGCTTCCTCATGGAGGTCGAGGGCGAGGGCAGCGTGCTGTTCAGTGGCGACCACCTCTTCGCCGGCTCCATTGGCCGCACCGACCTGCCCGGTGGCTCCTACGAGGAACTGATGGCGTCGATGGCCGAGAAGATCCTCCCGATGGCCGACGAGGTCCAGGTCCTTCCCGGCCACGGACCGGTCACCAGCGTCGGCGGTGAACGCCGCACCAACCCTTTCCTGCTCGAGCTCCAAGCCGACACCGGCACGGCGCCCAGCGGACTCTGGACCCCCTAACTCGCCGTTCCTACGCGGGCCGGCAGGGCTGGCGGATGACCGAGCCGCAGGCCGGCAGGGACTGATC
>JAFAUA010000403.1 GCA_019243595.1 Acidimicrobiia bacterium | reverse complement strand
CCCCGTCGCTCTGGCCGGCCTTCACCCGACGGTCGATCTCGTCACGGACGGCCTTGGCCGCGGCGGCGTCGGACTCCGCCGCCGACTGGTTACGGCACGTCGGGCAGCGGATCTCCGAGGCGATGTGATGGACGCGCTGGGCCTGGGTCATCGGTCGCGACCGGCCCTGGGCGCCGATGGCCAGCGCCACGACCAGCACAAGACCCAACCCGAACCACGCCCACCGGGACTTCACGCGCCCCGCGCCTTTCCCTCGCTGACCAGCTTGTCGAGGCCGTCGGCGTTCACGCCGCCGATGCCCTTCCAGATGACGAACCCGTTGGGGTCGATCAGGAATGACTCGGGCGGGCCGCGCACGCCGAAGTCCAGCGCCGTGTGGCCGTCCGGATCGTCGACGACCGGCCATGAGCCCCCAAGCTCCGAGAAGAACTTCCGCACGTTGGGTGCCGTGTCGTCGAAGATCACGCCGAGCACGGTGGCGTCATCGGCGGCGGAATGGCGCTGGGTGAACTTCACCAGCTCGGGGTGCTCGTCGCGGCACGGCACGCACCAGCTGGCCATGAAGTTGACGACCACCCACTTGCCGCGCATCGACGCCAACGAGGTCTGGCTCCCGTCGAGGCTCGTGCCCGAGAGGGAAGGCGCAGGCTTGCCCAGCAGCGGGCTCTCGGCCTGCTTGTCGGCTGCTGACTTCCGCGTTGCCAGCACGGCTACGAACAGCAACAGCACGACACCCAAGCTGATCGCCGCCCACCGTGCGGTGTGGCGCTTCGAGCGCTCGAGGACGACGTCGACGTGGTTCGCGCTCACGCGCCGGGCACCACGACGGGTTCGGCAGGCGCAGCGTCGGGTGCCGCCACCTCCACGGGCGCCGACACCGGTGCTGTGGGTCGGCGGCGTCGACCCGGCCACGCCGCGAACAGCGTGCCGACCGCGATCACCGCCCCGCCGATCCAAAGCCAGATGATCAGCGGCTGCACGATGACGCCGATCACCGCCGTCCCACCTGGGTGATCAGGCGGCGCCGCGAGCGTGAGGTACACGTCGTCGCCCAGCCCGGACTTGACCGACGGCGAGCCGATGGCTTGCGTTGCGAACGGGAACTGGTGCACCGCCGGCGAATAGACCTTCCCGCCGTCGACGCGAACCCGCGCTTCCATGCTCGTTTTGTTCGACGACTTGACCGTCGTGGACCCGAGGTACGTCACCGTGTGGCCCGACAGACGCGCCGACTGGCCCGGCGCCAGCCGGAACTCGTGCTGGTGGCCGTAGGCGTGGCTGGCCGCGAAGGCGACGGCGATCAGCACGACGCCGATGTGGACGATCATGCCGCCGTTCGCCCGGCCCACCAGCCCGCGCCACCCCTGACGGCGGGCCGACAGCAACAGCTGGCGGGCGGCCGACCCGGCCGCGAACGTGCCCAGCCAGAAGGCGGCGAGCGGTGCCAGGCCGCGCAGACCCGTCGCCACGCACAGCACGACGACGAGCGTCGCGGTCGCCGCCGGCCAGAACAGCCGCTTGCGCAGCACCTCCTCGGACGCCTTGCGCCACGGCAGCACGGGCGCCACCGCCATCAGGAACAAAAGGGCGATGACGATCGGCGTCGTCATCTTGTTGAAGTAGGGACCGCCAACGGAGAGCCGGTCACCGTTGAGCGCCTCCGCGATCAGCGGGAACACCGTGCCCAGCAGCACGACGAAAGCGAACGCCGCGAACAACAGGTTGTTGGCGAGGAAGGCGCCCTCGCGCGAGACCGGTGAGTCGATCGAGCCCGGCGAGCGCAGGCGGTCGCCTCGCCACCCGATCAGGGCCACGGACAGGAAGACGACGAGCCCGAAGAACGTGAGGATCCACGGACCGATCGGCGACTCGGTGAACGAGTGCACCGATTCGAGCACGCCCGAGCGGGTGAGGAACGTGCCGAGGATCGTCAGCGAGAACGTGGCCAAGAGCAGCGACAGGTTCCAGATGCGGAGCATCCCTCTTCGCTCCTGCACCATCACCGAGTGGAGATAGGCGGTCGCCGTTAACCACGGGATGAACGAAGCGTTCTCGACGGGGTCCCATGCCCAGTACCCACCCCAGCCGAGCACCTCGTAGGACCACCACGCACCGAGCACGATGCCGATCGTGAGGAAGCCCCACGCGAACAGCGTCCAGCGGCGGGTCTCGACCAGCCACCCCTCACCGAGCCGGCCGGTGAGCAGGGCGGCCACGGCGAAGGCGAATGGAATCGTGAACCCGACGTAGCCGAGGTACAGCATCGGCGGATGGAAGGCGACCAGCGGATGGTTCTGCAGGAGCGGGTTCGGGCCCGGGCCGTTCGTCGGGATCGTGCCGTGGATGACACGGAAGGGGTTCGCGGGGCCCACCATCAGAGCGAAGAAGAAACCGGCGACGACGAACACGGCGAGCGTCGCCCACGCGACGAGCGGGTCGGTCGCCCGCCTGCGAAAGTGGTGAACCATGACCGCCAGGTAGCCGGCCAGCACGATCGACCACAGGAGGATCGATCCCTCCAGCGCCGACCACATCCCGGTGATCGTGAACAGCAGCGGCGTCTGGCGGCTTCCGTTCTCCGCCACGTACTTCAGCGAGAAATCGTGGCGCAGCAGCGCCGACTCCATGGCGATCACGCCGATGACGGCGCCCGCCCCGATCACCCACGTGTACTTGCGCCCGGCGAGCAGGAGGGCGTCGTCCCGCCGGCGCAGGCCCAGGCCCAGTGTCGCCACGCCGACGACCGCGCCGAGCAAGCCCAGCCAAACCCCCGCGATCCCGAGCGTCGCACTCACGAAATCAAGGGACCGTCGACGGAGGCACGGTCACCCGCGAGGGATGCTTGGCGACGTAGTCCTCGGAGTGCTTCACCATGATGCGGTCGCTGGCGAAGGCGTCGCCCTGGAAGTGGCCTTCGAGCACCACGGGAATGTTCGGCTTGAACAGCTCAGGCGGATCGCCCTGATGCAGGACAGGGACCCGCACCCCCTTGCTCTCGATGTTGAAGGCCACCGCGTTCGACATGCCCTTCACCGTGCCGTCGACGACGGTGCCCTCGATACGGAAGCGCTCCGTGCCGAGCTGCTGGCGCTGGGCGACAGCCTCGTCGGCCGTGCGGAAGTAGAGCGTGGCGTTCCCCAGGCCGCGCACGACCAGGAAGCCGAGGGCGGCGAGCACGACGAGGCTGGCGATGATGAGACGCCGCCGACCCTGGGTGCGACCGGGTGCGCGCTGGTCTTCTACGGCCACCGGGAGTCGCGCTCCTCAGGAGGGAGCTCCCGCGCCAGCGCCCGCTTCTTGCTCACGATCCATGCCGCGTACGAGGCGAGCACCGCGAAGGTGATGCCGTAACCGGCGACCAGATACCCGACGTCGGTCACGGTGCCCCCGTCAGCGCATCCGCCTCAGCCCGGCGTTCGGCGATGGCCCGCTCGAGACCTTCGTCCTCCAGCCGGTCCTCGAGCTTGGCCAGCCGGTAGCGGTTCACCAGCAGCCAGGAGAACAACAACAAGAAGGCGCCGATGCCGAGCAACACCGTCCAGTACATGCTCCCGTGGATGTGCGGGTGCATGAACGTCTCCTCGTCGAGGATCGAAGACTTCTGGTGCAAAGTCCGCCACCACTCGACCGACTTGTGCACGATCGGCATGTCGATGGCCGCGGCGAGCGCGGCAATCGCGTTGCGCTTGGCGCGGGCGTCGATATCGCCGCCGACCCGGCGCAGGGCCAGATACCCGAGGAACAGCACGAACAGCACCGCAGTCGTCGTGAGCCTGGCGTCCCAGGTCCAGTAGACGCCCCACGTCGTGCGGCCCCAGATCGACCCGGTGACGAGTACGAGCCCGGTGACGACGACGCCGATCTCCGCCGATGCCCCCGCCAGCAGGTCCCACTTGCGGGCCCGGTACCGCGGCCACAGGTACAGGACGCTGGCGACGGCGGTGACACCGAACGCCACGTACATCAGCGTCGCCAGTGGCACGTGGATGTACAGGAAGCGCACGGCGTCCAGCTGGTTGACGTCCTGGGGTGTGATCACCAGCGCCATCACCGCCAAGAGGGCAAGGCTGGCGACCGCCGCCGTCCCCAACAGGCGCGTCCCGATCCCCGACCTCATGATGACTCCTCGAGCAGAGGCCCGAAGGCGACCACGCCGAAGGCCATGTAGATGACAGCGAACACACCGAGCAGGCGCACCCACGGCCAACCGTCTCCGGTTGTCCCGCCGAGGGCGGCCTCCGACGCGCGCGTCGCCGCCAGCAACACGGGCGCGACGACCGGCAAGAGCAGAAGCGGCAGCAGCGTCTCCCGTACGCGGAGCCCCGCGGCGAGGGCGCCATAGACGGTGCCGGCCGCGGACAGGCCGATGGTCGCCAGCGCGCAGGTGACGACAAGAAGAACGGGACCGTGCAGTGAGCGGTTGTAGAGGAGGACGACGCCCGTACCGAGGATCACCTCGAGGAGGGCGAGCTCGGCGGCGATGGCGCCGGCCTTGCCGAGGAAGATGGCGGCCGGGTCGAGGCCAGACAGACGGAGGTTGTCGCGCGCCCCGTCACTCGCCTCGACGGTAAACGCCCGCTGGATGGCGAGCAGCGCACAGAACAGCACCGCCACCCAGAACAGCCCGGCAGCGGCGCGCGCCAGCACCCCGCGGTCGGGGTCGAGGGCGAAGGCGAACAGGATCAGCACCAGCACCGCGAAGGGGGCCACCTGGTTGGTCGCCACGCGTGAACGCAGCTCGATTCGCAGGTCCTTGCCGGCCATCACGACCGCGTCACGCAACACCGACGACCTCCGCCCGCGTGCCCGTGTGGATCTGGCCCCCGGCCATCGTGACGATCCGGGTCGCGAGCGGCCGCGCCCGCTCGAGCTCGTGCGACGCCATCACCACGCTGGTCCCGGCGCGCGAGGCCTCCACGATGAGGGCGTCCAGGCGCTCGCGGCCGTCGGCGTCGAGGCCGGCGTGGGGCTCGTCGAGGAGCCAGAGCTGCGCCGGCCGAAGGAGGAGCGAAGCGACGGCGACGCGGCGCCGCTGCCCCGCCGACAGACGACTCACCTGCACGCTCGCCAGCCGCCCAGCCAGACCCAGCCGGGCGAGGACTTCGTCGACGGGCGGGGCGGCAGCGTGGCGGGTCGAGCGGGCGACGAAGTGGAGATTGTCGGCGACGGTCAGGTCGTCGTACAGGCCGGTGGCGTGTCCGAGCAGAGCCAGGTGGCGGCGCACCGACCGCCGGTCCTTGCGCAGGTCGTGGCCGAGCACGGTCGCCTCGCCGTCGACGACGGGGACGAGCCCGGCGCATGCGCGCAGCAGCGTCGTCTTGCCTGCGCCGTTGGGACCCTGCACGAGCAGGACTTCTCCAGCTGCCACGTCGAGGTCGACGCCGGCCAGTGCGGGGAAGCGACCGAGGAGGGAGACGGCACCGTGAAGATGGACGACGACACTGTCCATGGAGAGCACGAGGCTACCGGGGGGTCTTCGCAGCGATCCAAGCGCCCAGCGTGCCGCTGTCGGATGCAGACGGTGCCGTACTCTCGTCGCCCATGGGCGTCCGACGAGTTGTGGCCGGGGTCGGCCGCGGCCTCATCACCCTCGGCGTTCTCATCCTTCTCTTCGTCGCCTTTCAGCTCTGGGGCACAGGAATCTCCGAGGCGCGGAACCAGCACCGCCTCAAGAAGGAGTTCAAGACCGTCGTGCAGGCGCCGCCGCCCGGTCCGCAGGTCACCCTGCCGCCGACGCCGGAGGGCGACGCCATCGCAATCATCGAGATCCCCAAGATCAACGTGAACAAGGCGGTCGTCGAAGGGGTCGGCGTGCCCGACCTCAAGAAGGGCCCGGGCCACTACCCCCAGACGCCGATGCCCGGTCAGAAGGGCAACGCCGCCATCGCCGGGCACCGCACGACCTACGGCCACCCCTTCTACGACCTGGACGCCCTCAAACCCGGCGACGACATCTACGTCAGCACGAGGCAGGGCAAGTTCCACTACCAGGTCGACCACTCGATGAACGTCAGCCCGTCCGACGTCGCCGTTCTCGATCCCACGCCCGACAACCGGCTGACGCTGACCACCTGCACCCCGCGGTTCAGCGCCGCCCAACGCCTGATCGTCGTCTCCAAGCTGATCGGGCCCGCGTTCGACGCCCCACCACCACAACCAACGACGATCAGGGTGCTGGCCAAGGCCGGGCTTTCAGGCAAGTCGGAAGACAAAGCGCCGACGATCGAGTGGGGGCTGTTGGCAGCGCTCGTCTTTTTCGGCACCTGGTACATGGCCCGGCGGTGGAAGCGCTGGCCGGCCTACCTGATCGGCACGCCGGTCTTCCTATTCATCCTGTTCTTCTTCTTCGAGAACGTCTCCCGCCTGCTGCCGGCCAACATCTAAATCTTCGTCAGGGCGTCCAGGTGCAGCCAATGCAGGACGTCGGTGAAGTAGCTCGACAATCGCGTGAGCCGGTGGGTGAAGAGCAAGAACCCGAAGGCGAAGAGAAACGCGCCGGCGACAAGGTTGATGACGCGGAAGTGGCGTTTCACGAACGCGAAGGCACCGGCCATGCGGTCGAAGGCCACGCCCGTGATGATGAACGGAACGCCGAGCCCCAATGAGTACGCGGCGAGGAGCAGCACGCCGCGACTGAGTGTCCCGTCGTGCTCGGCGAGGCCGAGCACGCCCGCCAGGATGGGCCCGATGCACGGGGTCCAGCCGAAGGCGAACGCGGCGCCCATCAGCGGCGGTGCCCACGCCCCGACCTCCGACGGGCTCACGTGCATGCGCCTCTCCGCCATCAGGAAGCGAGGCGACACGAAGCCGGCGAGGAACACGCCCATCACCATCACGATGACGCCGGCGATCATCTCGAGCCCCCGCTGGTGCTCGCGTAGCGACTGGCCGACGCCACTGGCCGCGGCGCCGAGGGCGACGAACACAGCGGTGAACCCGGCCACGAACAACAGCGTCGACACGACGACTCGGCGGAGGTTGCCGGGGTCGCCCTCCTGCAGTTCGGCGACGCTGATGCCCGACACCAGCGAGAGGTAGCCGGGCACCAGCGGCAGTACGCACGGCGATAGGAACGAGAGCATCCCGCCGCCGAAGGCGCCGATCAGGCCCGGGTCGTGGACCCCGATGGCCGCCAGCACGTCGTCAATTCCTACTGCTCAGCGCCCGCGGAACTCGGGGGCGCGGCGCTCGCGGAACGCCGCGATGCCTTCCGCCAGGTCCTCGCTGGCCCACGCACGCTCGAAGGCGGCCTGGAACTCCTCGCGCGGGGCGCCGTTCAACGCCAGCTTGTGCCCGGCGATGGAAAGAGGTGCGAGCGCGGCGATCTCGTCCGCCCACGCCAGAGCGGCGTCGAGGTCGCCGACCCGCTGCACCAGTCCGAGCCGGTGTGCGTCCTCGCCGCTGACAACTTCGGCGGCCAGCAGCATGGCCCGCGCCGGACCTTCGCCGGCGAGGGCGGTGAGGCGGTGCACCGACCAGTGGTCGACCATCAGCCCCAGTTTTGCGGCCGGGATGCCGAACTTGGCCGCGGGCGTCGCAACCCGAAGGTCGCACGCCACCGCCAGCTGCGTGCCGGCACCAAGGGCCGCACCGTCGACGGCCGCCAGCACCGGCTGGTGCGCCGACGTCAGCGCCAGCAGCAGGTTGCGGAGGGCCTCGACGAAGTGCTCGCCCTCGACGCCGCCGAGATCGGCCCCGGCACAGAAGTGACCGCCGGCGCCGGTGAGGACCAGCACCCGCGCCTCGTGCGCGTCGTGCACGGCGTCGGTCAGATTGCGGACTGTTTCCAGGTCGAGGGCGTTCCGGCGCTCGACGCGGTCGATCGTCACGACGGCGACGTCGCCCCGCCGCTCGGCGTGGATCACGCGTCGTCGATGACGGCGATGACGTCGCCCTCGTTCACCTGGTCCTCGGGCTTCACGCGGATCTCGGTGATCGTGCCCGACACCGGCGCTTCGACGGGGATCTCCATCTTCATCGACTCGAGGATGGCGATCGTGTCGCCCTCGGCGATCATCTGCCCTTCCTCGGCCGGCACCTGCCACACGTTGGCGGCGATCTCCGCCTGCACTTCGACCATGGTTCCGGCAGACTAGGCCGGTGCTCGGGGACATCCTCGCCTACATCTTCTTCGGCTTCATCGTCGGCGCCCTCGCCCGCTTCGCGCTTCCCGGCCGCCGTCACATGGGCTGCATCGCCACGATCATCGCCGGCATCGTCGGGTCGTTCGTCGCCGGCATCATCGTCCGCGCTCTCACCGGGAACCAGAGCTACAAGCCGGGCTGGATCGCCTCGATCCTCGGCGCCATGCTCGTCGTCTGGCTCTACACCAGAAGCCAGCGCGGCCGGTACTACTGATCCCTAAACGGGAAGCACGCCATGCTTGCGCCAGGGGCGCATGATCTGCTTGCCCTTGGACACCTGCAGGCCCTTCCAGATCGCCGTGCGCGTCTCGGCCGGGTCGATGATGTCGTCGACCTGCGCGTGGCCGGCGGCAATGTAGGGGTCGATCGTCTGGCGGATCTCC
>JAFAUA010000550.1 GCA_019243595.1 Acidimicrobiia bacterium | reverse complement strand
AAGGTGTTGGTGATCTCCGCCTACAGCGATCCAGTAGTGCATGAAGAGATCCGCACGGCGGGTGCAGACGCCTTTATCCCGAAGAAGAACATCCGCCAGCTCGTAACGAGTGTCCAAGCGTTCATAGAGGCGGTCGACGACGCATCTCCATGACCCGCGAGAAGTAGCTGCGCCTCACTGTCATTGGTTCGGGGTCGGACTGGCCGGTGCGGAGTCCGGGTAAAACGCCGTCCCACGCACGCTCAGTTCGGCAGGAGAGGATGCGCCGATCGCTGTCCCTTCGGATTGCAGGACCGGCGTCTCGGCGAGTCACCCGCGGGCGCAATACCGCCCGACGCAACGCGCATCCCTGAGTCATCGGGATCGAGCTGGAACGCTGCCGACTGGCTGGGTGCACGACGTCGTCGGAAGGGTGCACGACGTCGTCGGAATCGAGGCCGCCAAGGGTGCCTTCGAGCCGGCGTTCAAGGACGCGCTACCGCACCGACAAGGCCGTTGTTATGAGCGCCCCAGGTTTGTGTCAGCCGAGCGCGTAGCGGGCGATCGGGCGCGCTCGCGAGATCAAGCGCTGACCGGAGGTCGGCCATCAAGAACGTCCCACTGCCGGCGGTCTGGGGCACGGCGGCTGCGTCGCACCGCGTAAGGTTTTGGGACACCCTCTGCAGATCCTCGTGCGACCCTCGCGACTGTGACCGACGAACGCGTTACGGACTTCGCGCTCACCGCTTTGCAGGCCGAAGGGTCGCCGGCCTTCACACGGCGGCGCGACCGGCCCGACGAGGCAGTCCGCGATGAGAAGTCAATTGACTTCCTCGCGTCATCAGGTGCCGGGGAGGTCATGGGGATCGAGCACACCAGAATCGAGCCATACGAAGGCTTCATCGCCGACTGGAACCTTGCCCACGCGCGGCTTGGCCCCGTCCGCGAACTCCTGGAATCCAAGCTTCCGGCCGACAGCGTGTTTGATCTCTCATTCGAACCGGCTTCAGCGACGCGGATCTCCTCCCGAGACAGCGGCCGGATAGCGGACTGGATTGAGGCAGTAGCGCCTGCGCTTGGCAGACCGCCTGACCATTTCGCGCAGTGCCCTGACGAGATCTGTCGGGGACGCCTTACGCTCTATCGGTGGCCGATTACGGGGGGAGTCATCACAACACCCCAGATTCGCTACCGAATTGGCATCGACACCGCGGCTGCGCCAACGCATCTGAGTACACGCTGCCGTCGCGCTATGGACGCCAAGCTGGGCAAGCTCGACGACGCACGTCGCAAGCACCATGTGGAGACAACCTTGCTGTGTCTCGAGTCGTCCGACTTGCAATTGACCGATCCGTTCGGGCTGGCCGACGTCCTTCGCGCGGCGGCGGAAGGACATCCAGTGCCCGACTTCGTCGTCCTCGTCATGGTCGGGCCCGACGGAGAACCCTTCATGTCTTGGACCTACCGGCAACCGGGCCGTTGGCTACCCCGCCCGCTCTTCTACTCGCACGATGCGACCTGAGAAGGCCTGTCGCCGTCCCGGCGGTCTGGGCCACACGGCTACGAGAGTCGGCCGGGATAGGGGGCGCTTGGCGTCGGCGATCGCGAGCGGGTTCGACGCTGGCGCGACGCATGGCCAGGTCGGTGGAGGCGGTGACCGACTGCCCTTGGATGCCGCTGTATGTCAAGCCGTTGCTGGGGCGCCGCTGCAGTCGCCGGCGCAAATCGCGAGCACCTACGAAGACTTGTCCGCGTCCTGCTAACGGGTTGATGCCGTCCAGGAGAAGGCCACGGCCGCCGCTGCCCCCTGGTCGACATTGACGTCGTCGAGGGAGAACGTGAAGCGGAACGTGTGGGTCTCGGTCGGGCTCTGGGCCTGGAAGGCGGGCAGCGGCGGGCGGCGGGCCAGCTCGGCCAAGGCGCCAGCGAACAGCGACCGCTCGAGCTGGAAGCCGCCACAATCGCCGAAGCCACCGCCCCTGCCTTCTTGGACCGTCACCGTGAGACCGCGGCTCAAGGCGCCGTCGGCCTGGGCCGAAAGGCGGACGACGGCGGGCACCACCGTCCCCGTGTAGGTGACAGCGATGCAGTTGGCCACGGGCCGGCCCGGCGCCATTGCCGGCACGTTGAACAGCGACCGCCCCACGGAGTCGGTCGTGATGCGTACGCCCCCGGCGGCCAGGTCGGAGCCGGCGGCCGCCGTGGCGGGGGCGGTCGCCGCCTGGGTCCGGGCCACGACCAAGAAACTCACCAGTAGGGCCGTGACGACGGCCGCCAACAGCCGGACGGCGGACGCGCCCCCCGGGCCGGCGCCGGTGTCCTCGACGGCGTCAGTCGCCGTGCGCTCAAAGAGGCGAGCCACGTCGATTCCTTCCCGGCGAAGTGGCAGTGGCCGGGGCGCGCCGGTGGCGGCCGGACTTGCGCCGGGTCGCGGGACGCGGGCGCCCGCTCCCCTCGCCGGCCAGGAGGGCGGTGATGTCGGCCGGCGACACGGGGCAGTGAAGGTGGAAGCCCTGCACTGCGTCACACGCCAACGACCGCACGAGCTCGAGCTGCTCGCCGGTCTCCACGCCCTCGACCACCACCTCGATGCCGAGCTCATGGGCAAGGCCCACGATCGAGCGCAGGATGGCGGCGCTCTTGGGCACCGACGTGCTCTCGGCCACCAAGGACTTGTCGATCTTGAGCACGTCGACGCTGAAACGCTGCAGGTAGTTGATCGACGCCTGGCCCTGCCCGAAGTCGTCCACGGCGACGCGCACGCCCAGGGCCTGGATCGCCGCCACCAACTCGGCGGCGTCCTCGCCGGCCAGCACCCGCTCGGTGATCTCCAGAGTCAGGCGGCCGGGGTCGATTCCTCCCCGGGCCAGAAGGTCGGTCACCTCGGCGAAGAAGCCGGGCTCGGAAAGCTGGCGGGGTGACACGTTGACCGAGACCGACAGCGCCCGGTGCGGGAACTCCGCCGACCACCGGCGCAGCTGCCCGCACGCCTCCCGCAGGACCCAGCCGCCCAGCTCGACGATGAGGCCGCTGTCCTCGGCCAGGGGAATGAACTCGTCGGGCTGCACGTGGCCGCGCTCGGGGTCCTTCCACCGCAACAGCGCCTCCACGCCGACGATCGTGGCGTCGCCCGGCCGGACGATCGGCTGATAGGCCAGGCCCAGGTCGTTGCGTTCGAGGGCCCGCCGCAGGTCGGCCTCGAGGCGCATACGCTCCAGGGCCGCACCCTCGTCCGAGGGCCGGTAGGTATGCCAGCGGGAGGCACCCTTGGCCTTGGCCTGGTACATGGCCAGGTCGGCGCGCCGCAGGAGCTCTCCGGGCTCGACGTCGTCCCCGTCGGCCAGAGCGATGCCCACGCTCGCCGACACCGAGACCTCATGGCCGTCGAGCTGCACGGGTGCGGCGACGGCCTTGCAGATGCGCGCCGCGATGGCTTCGGCGCGGGCCTGACCGCCGACGCGGGCGAGCACGGTGAACTCGTCGCCGCCGTTGCGGGCCACGACAGTGCCCGACCGGAGGCACGATCGCAGGCGTCGGGCCACGACGATCAGCAGTTCGTCGCCCATCTCGTGGCCCAGGCCGTCGTTGACCTCCTTGAAGCGGTCGAGGTCCAGGAACAGGACGGCCAGCCGTCGCCCGGACCGCCGAGGCGCCCGCAGCGCTTCGGCCAGTTCGCTGTGGAACAGCGTGCGGTTGGGCAGCTCGGTCAGGGCGTCGTGGAAGGCCTGGTGCTCGAGGCGGTGGCGGGCGTCGCGCAGCTGGGTCACCAGCGTGCTGTTGGCCAGGGCCACACTCGCCTGTCCGGCCAGCAGCTCCAGGCACTCCACCTGCTGGGTCGACACGGCGGCGCCCGCGGCGAGACCGCCGCGCAGCACCGTCCTCGACCCGTCGCGCCCGCGCAGGGGGGTCACGACCACGGCCGCCAAGCCGCTGGCTACCAGGGCGTCGCGTTCCTGTTCGTTGCCTTCGACGCCATCAGCGCCGTCGACGATGACCGTCGCCTGCTCGCCGGCCGCCAGGTCGGCGCCCCCGCCCGCGCTCCCAGGGTTGGGGAGCACGCGGTCCGTGCTTTTGTCGACCCTGTCGCCCCCGGCGCTCTCCGAGGACGCGAACAGCACCTCCCACGACCCGTCACGGCGGTCGCGCTCGCAGATGTCGACGACCGCGAAACCCAGCTTCCCGGCGCAGGCCACCACCTCGTCGACGACGTGGGCGCCCAGGCGGTTGATGCGGTTGCCGGCGTCGATCACCAGCTCAAGGAGGGCGTTGCGGGTCGCCGCCTCCTGGCGCGCCCGGCGCTGGGCGGCGATGGCCCGCAGGAGCTGGTCGGAGAGGTAGCCGCCGGGGACGGCGACAAACAGCACGATCGAGACCCGCTGGATCACGGCCTGCAGGTGGGCCAGGAAGGCGGCCTGGGCGGCGACGTCGACCCCGTGGGCGCCGGAGGAGAGCTCGGCGGCGGCGTAGACCACTGCGACGCCCACCCACGTCAGGACCGCCCCGCGCAGCCGGAAGCGGAGCGCCCCCTCGAGGACCGGCACCACGAGCAAGGCCCAGCCGATGTCGTCGGCCAGCAGATGGCTGCCCGTCACCAGGTAAAGCGTGAGGCACCCGTCGGCGACCAGCTCGCCCACCCCGACCGCAGCACCCGCCGCCGCCAGTTGCGTGCGCCCCGCCACCAGCGAGGCCAGGTTGACGGCCGCCACCGCGCTCAGGACGCCGACCGCGAAGGCCACCGAGGACCCGTGGCTCGCCGAGCGGTTGCCGACCAGCTGCACGAGCACGACGGCCGCACCCAGCAGGCGTACGCGCCGCAGCCCCGACTGGACGCCCTCCAGGGGACCGACCGACGCGGAGGCGGACAGGCGCGAGGCACCGGCGACTCGCCGAACGCTACGCATCGAGCAGCGCTCCCTGCGGCGCCGGCGTTGTGTTGGGCGGGCGCCGCCGCAGCCGCGGCGTGCGCACGGCCAAGGAGGCCGCCGCCACGGTGAGCAGCACCCAGCCGACGACCCCGCCCCACTGGCCCTGGGACCGCCAGAGCCAGGGCCGGCCAACGAACGGCACGAGCAGGCGGCCGACGCCGCTCACCTGGCCGGCGGCCACGGGCGTCGGGTCGGGTGTCGGGTTGGCGTCGCCTTTGGTGAGGTAGGAGCCGTCGGGGTTCACCTTGACGATGCGGTGAATGACGCTGCCCTCGGCGGCGCGGAACCGCACCAGGTCGCCGCGCTCGAGCCCCCGGGGGGGAGCGTGGGCCAGCATCACGACGTCGCCGGGCTGCAAATTCGGGGCCATGGACGCGCTCGTGACCACGACCGGCCGCCAGCCCAGCACCACGGTGGTCACCCCCACCCAGGCGGCCAGGCTCACGGCCAGCATCAGGTAGACCCAGCAGCCCAGCCCCACCAGGGCGCCCACCCGAGCGCGCCGCCGAGCGGCGTCGGCGCCCGAACCCAAGCCGTTCATCCCGCCTGCACCGCCGACGGGTAGGAGGTCGTGTCGTAGGCGACCATCACGTCGCCCCCCGAAGTGGACGGCACGCTGACCGTGAGGCCCAGGTAGTGGTTGGCCGGGACCGTGTAGGGCGTGGACACGCCGAGCTCCCAGTCGTTCTCGGCCCATGTCGAGGTGCCGGCCACGGCGACGGTGACGCCGCCCGTCGGCGTGCTGATCTCCGTGCAGCCGACCGGGGGCGTGAGCGTGCAGTCGTAGAGCTGGGGCGTGAGCGAGCCCGAGACCGACGTCGAGAAGCCGCGCATCGCCGTCCACAGGCGCAGACGCGCCGGGCCCGGCAGCGTCAGCCCGCCGGCCGGTGCCTGCATGTACCAGATCTGCGTCCCCGTTCCCTTGACCAACGTCTCGCCCGGGTCGGTGCTGTTCACGGCCGGGTTGTAGCTGGGCAATGTGGTCGCGGTCGGAGCCGTGTCCAGGGCCAGGCTGAGCAGGAACGGCGTGTTCCCACTGACGGGGGCGGCGCTCTTCAG
>JAFAUA010000342.1 GCA_019243595.1 Acidimicrobiia bacterium | reverse complement strand
CCCATCAGCATCCACAGCAGGTAGCCGATGTTCGACGGCAGCAGCGGGTTGAGGTGGATGCCGCGGAAGATCGCCGGCAGGGAGATGATGACGATCGACGAGTCGAGCATCGCCATGAACACGCCCAGCGTCGTGTTCGACAGGGCGGTCCACTTGTAGCGATCGGTCTGCATGTCCAAAGTTAACGTTGACGTTAGCTTTCTATTTCCCCGAACGCGCAGTTTCACTTGGAACGCGCAGTCTTCACTTGGAACGCGCAGTCTTCATTTGGAACGCGCAGTCTTCATTTGGAACGCGAAAAGGGACCCGCCGAAGCGGGTCCCTTCCTCCAAGAGGTGCTGGCTGCGTTACGCGCTCTTGGCGCGCTGCGCGGCCTTCTGCTCCTGCTCGAACGTCTCGGCCTTGGCCTCCTTGGCCTGCGCCTTGGCCTGCTTCTTGAGAGCCTTCAGGCTCTCGGTGCCGCGTGCCTGCTGGGCCTCACCGGCCTCCTGCAGACGGTCGTTGCCGATCACCGTGCCTGCCAGTTCCTTGCCGAGACCGACGAACTTGTCGCCCAGGCCGCGGACATGGTCGAGCTCCAGGTTCCCGATCTTCATGTGCTGCTCCTTCGCGGTCGCTTTCCGTTACTTCTGTATGTACCCGGTGACCGCTGAGTGCAAACTACCGTTAGCAACCGCTAACTGTGGTCAGTTGCGCGCACGACGAGCACCGGGCACGGGGCATGGTGCAGGAGGTGCTGGCTGACCGAGCCCATCAGCACACGTTTGACGAACCCCGCCCCTTGGGAGCCGACGACGATGACATCGAAGCCGTCCTCCTCGGCGACGCGGGTGATCTCGGTCGCGGCGTCGCCGTACTCGACGCGCCGGGCGGCCTCGCCGCCCAGTACCCGGGCGGTGCGTTCGAGGCTCTCGTTGGCTTCCTCGCGATAGGCCTCGGTGAGCTCTTCGGCGGCTTCGGGCGACGTGATCGGCACCGTGTCGAGGCCCATCACGGGCGCCGCCTCGGGCACCACCGGCGGCGGTTCCACCGTCAGCAGCGTGTACTCGGTTCCCGGCGCCAGCAGATCCGTGGCTCGTTTGGCGGCGTCGAGGGCGTGGTCGGAACCATCGGTGGCGATGAGGGCCTTGGGCATAGTTGTCATCTTCCCCCGGTTGCGGCGTGCATGTGGGCGACGAGGTCCGGCAGCTGCGCATGGGCGTTCAAGCCGCTGGTCGACGGCATGACGTAGGCGCGGGCCCCGCCGAACGTCGAGGGCTGGAACCCGGGCTGCGCGTGCCGGTCGACGGCGACCCGCCAGCCCTCGAGTCCGACGAACAGCACGACCGCCGGCTTGAGCCACTGCACGAGGCCCTCGACACGCTCAGCACCAGCGATGTACTCCGAGGGCTCAAGCTCCTTCGTCCTCGGCGTTGCGCGCTTCACCAGGTCGGTCATGCCGACGCCATCGGATAAGAGTGCGTGCAGCGGATCACGGGCGCGCGTCACCAGACCCGCCTCGAGCGCGACGGGCCAGAACCGGTTGGTGGCCCCCGCGAACCCGAAGCCGGCGTCTGCGGCCACCACGCTCGGGTTCAGGCCACAGACAAGAAGGCGCATGCCCGGGCCGACGGTGTCGGGGAGCGTCCGAACGCGTCGCGCCCGCCGCTCGTCGATGCGCTCGAACCCGGCCCCGACGACGACGTCGTCGACACGCGCCGCACTCGGGAGCTCCCAATCGACGACGTCGCCCGGCGCCGTGCTCCAGTGAACGCGGGCGAGCGCGACCGGGAGGCGGACGACGGAGACGGACCGGAGGCGGTGCACCTCCGTAGCCTTGCCGCTCGAGATGGCCGTTGACCTGACCGTCCGGGAGCGCATCCTCGAAGCCGGCTTCGCGTGCGTGGCCCGGTACGGCCTCGCGAAGACGACGGTCGAGGATGTCGCCCGCGCGTCGCGCCTGTCCCGCGCCACCCTCTACCGGTACTTCCCGGGCGGCCGCGACCAGCTGTTGCGAGACGTCATCGCATGGGAGACCGGGCGCTTCTTCGGCCGGCTGGCCGAGGCCGTGGCCGGGGCCCCGGACTTCCCGAGCCTGCTCGAGGAAGCCCTGTTGTTCGCCCACCGCGCCGTCGAGGAGCACGAGGTGCTCCAGAAGGTGCTCCAGACCGAGCCCGAGCGCCTGCTACCCCAGCTCACCGTCGAGAGCGAGCGCGTCCTCGTCTTCATCCGCCGCTTCCTCGTCCCGTATCTGGAGCGGGAGGAGCTGCGCCCCGGCGTCGAGCCCGAGGAGGCCGCGGACTACGTGGCCCGCATGCTGCTCAGCTTCATCGGCAACCAGGGCCGCTGGGACCTCAGCGACCCCGCCCAGGTCGCCGAGCTCGTACGGACCGAGCTCCTCGCCGGCGTGCTCAGTGACCGATGACACAGTGAGATGGATTGACGGCGAGACACAACGGGTATATTTGTCTCACGATGACGTTGGTCGGGCCTGACCGCGTGGGCACCCAGGAACAGCGCGTGATCGACGCCGCCCTGCGGTGCGTCGCCCGTTGGGGGATCGGCAAGACCACCCTCGACGATGTGGCCCGCGAGGCGTCCTGCAGTCGGGCGACGATCTACCGGCTCTTCCCCGGCGGCAAGGACGCCCTGCTCGAGGCGATCACTCGCACCGAGCTCAACCGGTTCTTTTCCGGTCTGGCCCAGCGCTTCGACGAGGCCCACGACCTCGAGGACATGCTGGTCGGCGGCATCGTGTACGCCTCCCGGGCCCTCGCCGGCCACGAGGCGTTGCAGTTCGTCCTCGCCTACGAGCCCGAGGTCGTCCTGCCGAAGGTCGCGTTCCACCACGCCGACCGCGTACTCACGGCGATCGCCGGATTCGCCGCTCCCTACTTGGCGCCCCACGTCGGCGCCGACGAGGCGTCGCGCGTCGCCGAATGGGTGGCGCGCCTGGTCCTCACCTACACGCTCGCCCCCGCCGACAACGTCGACATCGGTGATGAAGAGTCCGCCCGCCGCCTGGTCAGGACGTTCGTCCTACCCGGTCTCGTTACATCTGCAGTTCCCTGAAAAGGAGCAGTCCCATGGCAACCAATGAAGAGCTGATCGGCCGCACCGACATCAACGATCTCGAGGCGATCCTGTCGATCACCAACACCGACGTCGAAGCGGTGAGCCACGCAGTCAAGGACAATGCCGACGCTCTGTTCACGTGGGACTACGAGCGGACGCGCCCGGCCCTCGGCAAGCTCTACGAGAAGGCCAAGAAGTCGCAGTGGAACGCGCAGACAGATCTGCCCTGGGACACTGAGGTCGACCAGGAAGAGGTCGCGATCAACAACGCCCTCCAGGCCGGCGGCTTCGGCCAGGGCGTCGACCTCAGCGGCACGTCGCTCGAGAAGTGGGGCGACAAGGAGTGGCTGAACTTCGCCGTCGAGTCCCAGAACTGGACGCTCTCCCAATTCATGCACGGCGAGCAGGGCGCCCTTCTCTGCACGGCCAAGATCGTCGAGACGGTGCCGTGGATCGACGCCAAGTACTACGCGTCGACGCAGGTGATGGACGAGGCTCGCCACGTCGAGGTCTTTGCCAAGTATCTCGACGAGAAGCTGTCGGGCCACTATCCGATCAACGCCCACCTTCGCCTGCTTCTCGACGACATCGTCCAGGACAGCCGGTGGGACATGACCTACCTCGGTATGCAGATCATGGTCGAGGGCCTCGCCCTGGCCGCCTTCGGGTTCCTGCACCAGCTGACCACCGAGCCGCTGCTCAAGAAGCTGCTGCGCTACGTGATGAGCGACGAGGCCCGCCACGTGGCCTTCGGGGTGCTCAGCCTGCAGGAGTACTACGAGCAGCTCAGCGCGGCCGAGCTGCGCGAACGGCAGGAGTTCGCCTTCGAGGCCGCCGTGCGCATGCGCGACCGCTTCCTCCAGCAGGAGGTATGGGAGCGCCTGGGTATCCCGGTCAAGGAGGCCGTCACGCTCACCATGCAGGCTCCGGAGCGGGCTCTCTTCCAGCAGATGCTCTTCTCGAAGATCGTTCCCAACTGCAAGAAGCTCGGTCTGCTCGACACC
>JAFAUA010000250.1 GCA_019243595.1 Acidimicrobiia bacterium | reverse complement strand
ACGGCGCCGTGCACCACACAGAGGTGGGCGACGGTGGCGCCTGGTCCGATCTCACACGGCATGCCGGGCGGACCGTGCAGGATCGAGCCGTCCTGCACGTTGGCCCCGGTACGGATGATCACCGGTGAGTAGTCGGCGCGCAGCACGGCCCCGTACCAGATGGACGCGCCTTCTTCGACGATTACCTCTCCGACGAGCGTCGCTGTGGGCGCGACGAACGCGCTGGGATGCACCTGCGGTGCCTTCCCGTCGAACTCGAAGAGCGGCATGCCAACCTCCCGTGAGCGGACGGGGCGAGCGTATGGCCCTCTACGATCGGCCGACGATGAGGGACCGACCGTCGTTCACGGCGAGGTGGGTGGCTTCGCAGCGAGCGCACCTGGAGCGGCCCGACGACGTCCACGGAAACGCCGATGCCGAACGACGCCTGTACGAAGGGCTCGCCGGCTGGCTCGGGATCGCTCGCCTCGACAGGGCTCGCATGCGCCGTCGAACCGAGTGGTTCGATGCCGCGACCGTCGACGCGCTGGCGAGCGGCGTCAAGCAGGTCGTGATCGTGGGCGCCGGCTACGACGGACGGGCGTTGCGGTTCAAGGGCGACGGCGTCCGCTGGATCGAGGTCGACCACCCGGCGACGCAAGCCGATAAGCGCAGCAGGGTCGACGACCTCGACGTCCCCACATCCCACATCGCCTATGCGCCCGTCGACCTGTCCCACGAAGACCTCGACGGCGCCCTCGCTCGAGCTGGACACGAGCCGGCCGAGGCGACGTTGTTGATCGCCGAGGGACTCCTCGGCTACCTGCGCCACGAGACCATCGATCGGCTCTTCGCGGTGCTCAGACGCCGGTCCACCGGCGACAGCATCCTGGCTGCCAACTTCCGCGTGCTCGAACACTCGCGGTGGATCGGCGATCGCGTCGGCCGCGCTGTCCTCGACGGCATCCTCAACGTCGTCGGGGAGAGTAGGAAGTCGACGTTCTACGAAGGCGTGGCGGAGCGTCTCCTCGGGGATGCCGGCTGGACCGTCATCCGTCATTTAGTCAGCGACCACGACCGCTTCGACGCCACCCACGGGCTGTTCGTCCTGGCCCGCCCGTCCGCGCCATGACGACCCTGGTCGACCTGGAGCCTGGCGACCCTCGCCTCGAGGCCGACGTGCTGCCGGTGCTGCGAGAGCTCCGGCCCCACCTGACGGCGGCATCGTTCGCGGCCGTCTACGAGCAGGGATATCCGCAGGGACTGCGGTTCTTGGCCGCCTATCTGGACGGCCTGTGCGCCGGCGTCGCCGGCTGGCGCATCGTGGCCAACACGAGCACGCTCAGCAAGCTCTACGTCGACGACCTCGTCACGACCGAGGCGTCCCGCAGCCGGGGTGTCGGCCGGGAGCTCCTGACCGAGTTGGCCCGGCGAGCGCAGGCTGCGGGCTGCGCGGTGTTGGACCTCGACTCCGGCGTGCAGCGAGCGGACGCCCACCGCTTCTACATGCGCGAGGGCTTGACCATTTCGTCGTTCCACTTCGCCCGGTCGCTGTCCTGACCGTCCGCCGAGAAGGCATCCCGCAGCGCCGCCCGCACCTCATCGAAGTCCTGACGCACAGCGGGGATCGTCTCGGCGATGGTGGCGAGGTCGCCGGCCCGCGCCGACGCCTCGAGGAAGCTGCACCGCTTGCCAAAGGCGAGGGCACCGAGCGTCGCGCTGGAGCCCGCCAGCTCGTGGGCCACGCGCATCGCGGCGTCGGCGTCTCCCGCTGCGGCCGCACTCCCGATGGCATCGAGCTTGGCCGGAGCGCCGGCGATGAACCGCTCGACGATGTCGTCGATGTCGAGGTGACCGTGGACCAGCAGCTTCTGCAGGTCGTCGACCATCGCCGCATCCAGGACGCCGCCGTCCGGTCGGTCGATCTTGCCTCGTGTGTCGACCTGTAGCCACTGCTTCAGCACCCGCCCGAGCTCGTCGAGCTTCACCGGCTTGGTGACGTAGCCGTCCATGCCCGCCGCCAGAGCCCGCTCCTCGTCGCCGGACATTGCCGACGCGGTCATGGCGATGATCGGTACGTGGGTCGTGCCCGCTTCCCGCCGGCGGATCTCGGCGGTCGCCTCGTAGCCGTCAATCTCCGGCATTTGGCAGTCCATGAGCACGGCGCTGTAGGTCGTTGAAGCGACCGCGTCCAGCGCCTCGCGACCGTTGCCGGCCAAGTCCACGGCATATCCCAGTCGCTGCAGCATCCCGGTTGCCACCTGCTGGTTGATGGCGTTGTCCTCGACGACGAGGATGCGGGCACCCTTGCCCGGCGCGCCGGCGTCCTCGGTACCGGGCCCACTGCCGCCGTTCTCGACCGACTCCAGAGGGCCGGCGGCCGGCGCCAGACGGACCGTGAACCAGAATGTGGTGCCCGTCCCGACCTCGCTGTCGACGCCCATCGAGCCCTGCATCAACTCGACCAGCTGCTTGGAAATGGCCAGTCCGAGGCCGGTGCCGCCGTAGCGGCGTGTGGTCGACGCGTCCGCTTGCGAGAAGCTCTCGAATAGACGCTCCTGGTCCTCTGGCGCGATGCCGATGCCGGTATCCGTTACCTCGAACCCGACCGTGACCTCGTCGGTCTCTGAATCGCGAGCGAGACACGAGACGTGGACGCTCACCCGCCCGGCCACGGTGAACTTCACGGCGTTGGACAGGAGGTTCAGCAGCACCTGGCGCACCCGGCCCGGATCGCCCCGGACGGTGTTGGGTACGCCGGGCTCGACGACCGTCGAGAGCTCGAGGCCCTTGTCTTGGGCCCGCAGCGCGACCACGTCGACCGCCTCGCGGACCGTGGGCTCAAGGGCGAAGTCGACGAGCTCCAGGTCCATCTTCCCGGCCTCGATCTTGGAGAAGTCGAGGATGTCGTTGATGACGGTCAGCAAGGCGTCGCCCGATGCACGAGCCGTCTCCGCGTAGTGGCGCTGTTGGATGTCGAGATCGGTCGACAGCAGCAGCTCGATCATGCCGATGACGCCGTTCAGCGGCGTGCGGATCTCGTGGCTCATGTTGGCGAGGAACAACGACTTGGCCTGCGTCGCCTCTTCGGCGGCCGCCTTGGCCGTCGTGAGCTCGCGGTAGAGGGCGATCAGCCCGGCGTTGGTCTCGTTCAGCTCCTGGCGCAGGGCGGCGATCTCGTCGGGGCGGCCCTCCATCACGCGGGAGCACGCTCCTGGACGACGACGACGGTGGCGTCATCGTTTCCGCGCGCAAAGTCTCGGTGGAGGGCGGCGGCCACAACGGCTGAGTCGTGGCCGAGGAGATCGGGCGGGTCGTCGAGATGCAGACCGGAGCGCAGGCCGTCCGACCACAGGACGAGCGTCGAGCCCTGCTTCCAGGGCACCTCGACCACCTCGACCCGAGGGACCCGGTGCTCGGTGCCGAGGAGTCCCGGTCGCGAGGCGAGCCCGCGGCGCCCGCCGTTGGCGACCGTCGTCCCCGAGATGTTGCCGATGCCCGCGAACTCGACGACCCCTCGGCCCAGGTCGATGCGCGCCACGCCGGCCACGCCGCCTCGAGTGGAGCGCATCGCATCGTGGGCCCGCTGGAGCCACGAGCGGATGTCGCGCTCCCCCGCTTCGGCCAATGCAGTCAAGGCGGCCTGCGCCGCCTCATGGGCACTCGGTCCGTGGCCGAGTCCGTCGACCACGACAACCGTGCAGCCCGTGTCGTTGTAGTCCACCGCCCACCCGTCTCCGTTGGCGTCGAGGGGCGCGGCGGGCACCGAGACGCCACCGACCTCGAGGGTCCGTCGGGGCGGCGGTTCGCCGAACTCGAAACGGGCGAGGGCAACCGTGCCGCTGGCCCGACGGCTGAGGAGATCGAACGTGGACGCGATCCGGTCCACGGAGTCCAGACCCACCCCGAGCCCGCCGGTGCCAGTGGTGGCACCGCCGACGCCGGGGCCGCGGTCGACGGCGATGACCTCGAGCGCTTGCCGTCCGGGGATGGCGCGCACGAGTACATGACCGCTCCCGGCATGGAGCTCAAGGTTCGTCGCCAACTCGGTCGTCGCCAGCTCGGCCGCGCCGACATCGCGGTCGGACAGGCCCAGCGTG
>JAFAUA010000245.1 GCA_019243595.1 Acidimicrobiia bacterium | reverse complement strand
CCTGGATGTCGGCGGTCATGTCCTCGTGGGGGAACAGCCCCGGCACGAGACCGTTGACCTGGATCCCGTACGGCGCCCACTCCACGGCGAGCGTCTCGGTGAGGTTCTTCACGCCGGCCTTGGCCGCCGCCGAGTGGGCGAAGCCCGGACCACCCGTCCATCCGTACGACGCGCCCACGTTGATGATCGAACCCGGCTCGTCGGCCGCCAGGTGGCGGCGGGCGAACTCGCGAGAGCACAGGAACGTGCCATTGAGGGTGATGTCGACGACCGTGCGCCAGGCGTTCGGCGACATGTCCTCGGCCGGCACCGGGAAGTTCGCCGCCGCGTTGTTGACGAGAACCCCGGGGAGCCCGAATGCATCGGTGGCGGCGTCGAAGGCGGCCGCGATCGAGTCGGCGTCCCGGATGTCGCACTGGACAGTGAGCACCGGCGCGCCCAGTTCCTTCATCGCCGCCTCGCCCGCTTCCAGGTGCTCGGGCTTGCGGCTGGCGATGACGATCGACGCGCCGAGGCGGGCGAACTCCGAGGCGATGGCCTTGCCGAGCCCGGTGCCCGCTCCTGTGACGAACACGCACACGCCGTCGAACGTGCCCGCCGGCAACGCGGATTCGCCCGGGGGCGGGGGGAAGGGAAGTCCGGCCACGTCAGCTGCCCCGGTAGGCGGGCGGACGGTCCTCCGCCTTGGCGGCGCGCATCTCGGCGAAGTCCTCGCTCTTGTTGATGAACGTCTGATAGATCAGCTCGTCGGCCATTGACGTCTGCTGCTGCGGACGGGCTAGATGGGCGATCACCCTCCGAGCCATCTTCACCGTGACCGCCGGCGAAGCGGCGATCTTGTCGGCCATTTCTCTTGCCGTGGCGTCCAACTCCTCGCGGGGGACGACGCGCGACACGATCCCGTGGTGCAATGCCTCCTCCGCTGACAAGCGGCGGCCGGTGAGCACCATGTCGCTGACGAGTCCCGGGCCGGCCATCTCGTAGAGGACGCTGACCCCGCCGGTGTCGGGGATGACGCCGTAGCCGACCTCGGGAAGCATGAAGCGGGCGTCGTCGGCGGCGATGCGGATGTCGCACAGCAGCGCCCGCTGGAACGAGCCGCCGATCGCCCAGCCCTGGATGGCGACGATGATCGGCGCCTCGATCTCCCAGATCTGCTGGATGCCCCAGTGGCCACGCGTCATCAGCTCGTGGTGGGTCATCTCCGTCTTCTGGACGCCGATGGAGCCGACGTCGCGGCCCGACGACCACGACTTGCCCTCCGCCCGCCAGATGACGGCCCGCACGTCGCGCCGTTGCTTCAACTCGGCGAAGATCTCGAACAGCCGCCCGTCCATGTCGTCGTCGAAGGCGTTGTGCTTCTCGGGGTTGTTGTTGGTGATGACGGCGACGGCTCCGTCGACCTCCAACGTGATCGTTTCGGTCACGGCTGCATACCGTATACAGATGCACGATCTGGTGATCAGGGCGGGGACGGTCGTCGACGGAACGGGATCGCCGGGTCGGACCGCCGACGTCGCGATCAGCGACGGCGTCGTGACCGATGTCGGGCGCATCAACGAGCGGGCGCGCCAGGTCATCGATGCCGACGGCGCGCTGGTGACGCCCGGCTTCGTCGACGTCCACACGCACTATGACGGCCAGGCCACCTGGGACCCGCTGCTCTCGCCGTCGTGCTGGCATGGCGTCACCTCCGTCGTCATGGGCAACTGCGGGGTCGGGTTCGCGCCGGTGGCACCCGACCGCCACGAGTGGCTCATCGGGCTGATGGAAGGTGTCGAGGACATCCCGGGCGCCGCCCTGTCCGAGGGCATCCAGTGGGGGTGGGAGAGCTTCCCCGAGTACCTCGACACCATCGAAGGACAGCGCCGGGTCGTCGACGTCGGCACCCAGGTGCCCCACGGCGCTGTTCGGGCGTTCGTGATGGGAGAGCGCGGGGCCAGGAACGAGCCGGCCACCGCGGCCGACATCGAGGCGATGGCGGAGATCGTCCGTCGGGGCATCGAGGCCGGTGCCCTCGGATTCTCGACGTCTCGCACGCTCGCCCACCGGGCCATCGACGGCGAGCCGGTGCCGGGGACGTTCGCGGCCGAGGACGAGCTGTTCGGCATCGGATCCGTGCTCGGTGAGCTTCAGACGGGTGTGTTCGAGCTGGCACCGGCTGGCGTCCTCGGCGAGGACCTGGCGGCGCCGGACAAGGAGGTCGACTGGATGCGGCGCTTGGCGGCCGCCACCGGTCGCCCGGTCACGTTCGCCCTCACCCAGAACAACGCCGATCCCGGCGCGTGGCGCCGCCAGCTCGACCTGGCCGCCGAGGCGGCCGCCGAAGGTGTTCCGCTGCGCCCGCAGGTGCACGGCCGCACGGTGTCGATCCTCCTCGGGTTCTCGACCTTCCACCCGTTCAACTTCAC
>JAFAUA010000199.1 GCA_019243595.1 Acidimicrobiia bacterium | reverse complement strand
CAACCTGCGCCGCATCTCGAACTTCGTCTCGCTCGTCCTCGGGCCCCGACTCGTCGCCGACACCGGCGAGTGGGGCACGTACGCGTGGGGTGAGTTCGTGCTCGGCCAGCCGGGCATGAGCATCGCCGGCGGCACCGACGAGATCCTGAGAAACATCGTCGGCGAGCGCGTGCTCGGACTCCCCAAGGAGCCCCGCGTCGACAAGTAGGTCTAGGTGTAAGTGAAGTACGGGCCGTCGTCGGACGTCGCCGTCGACGACCCATCTGCGTAGGTGACGGTGACTGTCACCCGCTGGGGCGTCGGTGAGGGAGGCGTCTGCACGCGGATCTCGCCGTCGGAGACGACGGTAAAGTTCACCGCTGGCGCGGCGCCGAAGCGGACACCGTTGGCGCCCGTGAACCCAGATCCCGTGAGGGTCACCACGGTGCCGCCGTGGTGCGGACCTGAGGAAGGATCGACCTTCCCGATTCCCGTTTGCGCGGCGAGCATGGCGGCCGCAGGCTGACCCGGCGGTCCGTTCGCCGGCCGGGACGTGGCCGAGGTCGTCGGCGGTGTTGCCGATCCTGTGTAGCCGTTGCGGGCGCAGAGGCCGCAGTCCCACGTCGTCGCCGTAGTGCTCCTTTTCGCCACTGACGGCGACGTATACGGCCGCGCGAGCTGTCCCTGAGCGGACGGCGTCGCGCCACCCGTGGTCGCGGGTGCCTGCGCTTCGGGGGACACTCTCGGGGAGGACGAGGTCGGCGCCGTTCCGACGGCGACCTCGTGGTGCGACGGTGTGCTGCCCCCGCGCAGAAGCGCAAATGCACCCACGACGACGATGACCGCCGCCGCGGCACCGAGAAGCACACGACTGCGAAGGTCTCCCCACCGGGTGCGGACGAGCGCCGACTCGAGGGCAGCGCGTGTCGACGCCGGAACCGGTCGCGGCACATCGAGCGCACCGAGTGCGGCCGCGATGTCGTCGCGACCCGTCCGACGGGTCTCGGCGTCGTCGAGCAGCGCCGACTCCAACTGGGCATAGAGCGCCGCCGAAAGCGGCCGCTCGCGGTCGAGCCCCCGCAGGTCGCGCTCGAGGTCGTCGGTCACCCCGACTCCCCGATCTCGTCGCGCAGCCCGACCCGGGCCCGTTGCAGCAGCGACTGCACCTGCACACGGCTGCGTCCCAGCTCCTGGGCGATCTCGTCGACGCTGCGGTCGTCGAGGTACTTCATCACCAGCACCTGTCGGTGGACGGGTGGCAGGGCGCCGAGCGCGCGCGTGATCTGGTCACGGCGCTCGAGGTCGGCGTGCCGACGATCCTCTGCTGCCTGCTCGGGAACGAGGGCCAGCCCGGCGCGGGCGACGGCCGCCTTGCGCTCGGCCTCGTAGTGGCGACTTAGCCGGCGGCGGGCGATGGCACACAGCCACGTCTTCAGCGACGACTCACCCCGGAAGGTGGAAGCGGAACGCACAGCTTCGAGAAACGTCTCCTGGAGAAGGTCTTCGGCGACAGCCGCGTGGCCACCGACTCGGGCGTACAGGAACCCGTACAGGGCGTCGCCGTAGCCGTCGAGGAGGGCGCGCACCGCGACCGGGTTGCCGGCCGCCGCCCTGGTGAGGAGGTCGGCCTCGGTCGCTGCCGGCTGTACCTGCATGAGCTCCTCCCCCTTGGTGCTCCAGTGTGGCCGCCATCAATCGCGAATTCCCGCGATTGATCGCCGGGCTCGAGACCCACGAACCAGACAGACGACCCCGGGAGGCACCGATGGCTCGGCGAGTACTGGCACTGGGTGGGATGGCAGCAGCGGCGTTCCTGGCAGCAGGGATAGCGGCAGGCCCGGCGATGGCGTGCGCCGGGCTCGTCACACCGGGCGGGAACGTGCGCCTTGTGCGCACCGGCACACTCGCCGCTTACCACGCCGGTCTCGAGCACTACATCACCTCGTTCCGCTTCGAAGGCGGCGGCGCCGAGTTCGGCTCGATCGTGCCGCTGCCGGGCATCCCTTCGAACATCGAGCGGGGCGGCGACTGGACCCTGCAGCGCCTCGACCGCGAGGTGAACCCGCCGCTCGAAGCGTCGTTTGCCGCGGGAAGGCCAGCGACCGCGCAGTCAGCGGAGGTCATCGAGGAGAAGCGCATCGACGCGCTCGACATCACAGTCCTCAAAGGCGGAGGTGCGTCGGTTGGCGACTGGGCCCGCCAGCACGGCTTCAAACTCACGCCGGACGCGCCCGAGGTGCTCGACTTCTACGCCGAACGCAGCCCGATCTTCATGGCCACCCGCTTCGACGCCCAGGCCGCGCAAGATCGCGGCCAGCAACAGGGCGACGGCACGCCGATCCATCTCACGATCCCGGTATCGAATCCGTGGGTGCCGCTGCGCATCCTCGGTCTCGGCGACAGCGGCGACACCAAGATCGACGCCGACGTGTACCTGCTCACCGACAGGGCGCCGGCGCTGCTGCCCCAGCCGGGCACGCCCCTCGGCTTCGGCTTGATCCCTCTGCGCTCCGAGCAGGCGTCCGACCAGCTGCTCAACGATCTGCGCTCCGACAAAGGCATGGAGTGGGTGCCCCAGAGCATGTGGTTCACCGCCTTCCGAGTCGGCGAGGAAGCCGGACGACTGCGTTATGACCTCGCAGTCGACGCCAGCGGACGCGGGCAGCCCTCCTATGTGTGCGCTGGATTGCGCCGCCCGACACACCCCGCCCCGCCGACCATGCGCCCGACGACACATCCGACGACGCCCGTGACCCCAGTGCCGACCGTGGCGCCGACAACTGTCACCGCCGCGCCCGAGATCGCCCTCGGCCCGCCCCCTGACCAGCTCATCGCACCCAAGCGCGCCGCCGCGGAGTCGGCGCCGGTCGACCTCGGGCTGGCAGTCGCGGGCGTCGGCGCCCTTGGCGGCGCGGCGGCGGCGACAGTGGTGTTCTCCAGACGGCGACTCCGCACCCGTTGAGGTTCGTCGCCGCCATCGCCGTCGTCGCCGCCCTGGGCGCGGCGGGCGCCGGATGCGCGTCGCGCTCAGAGGCGGCGAGCGGCACCATCGAGATCGAGATCCACCACAGCCGGTTCGTGCCGGCGAGGATCTCGCTCGGCGGCCACCAGAGCATGCGGTTCGTCGTCCACAACACCGACCCCATCGACCACGAGTTCATCGTCGGCGACCAAGCAACGCAGGACCGCCACGAGCACGGGACCGAGGACCACCACGACGGCTCGGTCCCGGGCGAGATCTCGGTCCCCGCGGGTACGACCGTGACGACGACGTACCACCTCGACGGGCCCGGCCAGCTGCTGTACGGCTGCCACCTGCCCGGCCACTGGGCCTACGGCATGCGGGGCGTGATCCGCGTCAGTTCGTGAGGAGCTTCTCGCGGAACAGCGCCAGAACCTGGTCGAGGGCGTCCTTCGTGGGGTGACCGGGCTCGTCCTTGAGGTCCTCGGTGAGGACTGAGTGCGCAGCTTTGCGGTTGCCCCACTCGTTGCCGGGCGAGGAGTCAATCTCGACGGCGACGAAGCTGTCGCCCAGCTCTTCCTTCAGGTGCTGAAAGCGCTCCGGCGGCGACAGCCGGTCGTTCGAGAAGCGCAGCCCGAGCAGGCGCAGTTCGGGCTCGGCCGCGCACCGCGCCTTCACCTGCGCCAGGTCCTCGTCGGAGATCCCGAGGTCACGCTTGTGGCGCTTGGAGAGAGCAAACGGGAGCGACGGCTGGCTGAGCACCGGTGCCAACAGCACGTCGTCGACCATCATCGCCAGCGCGAATCCGCCGGTGAAGCACATGCCGACAGCGCCGACGCCGGGACCCCCGCACTCGCCGTGCATCTGTCGCGCCAGCGCCCGCAGCCACACCGTGACGGGGCTCGTCTTGCGCGTCGCCCAGCAGCTGAACTCACGCGACACGCACGCGGGCAGGATCGACGACGCCACATACCGCCGGACATCCGTC
>JAFAUA010000044.1 GCA_019243595.1 Acidimicrobiia bacterium | reverse complement strand
CAGCTGGCGAATCGTGGCGACCGCCTGGTGTTCTCGAACGGTGTCATCTTCCTGGCCGGCATGGCAGCCGTCCTCATCATCGCCTTCGGCGGCCTGACCAACGCTCTGATCCCGCTCTACGCCGTCGGCGTCTTCACGGCGTTCACCCTCAGCCAGGCCGGCATGGTTATCCACCACCGCCGCATCAAGGAGCCCGGCTGGAAGCGGAACATGGTCGTCAACGGCGTGGGCTCGATCGCCACGGGGATCGTCTTGGTGATCGTGGCCGCCAGCAAGTTCACCGAAGGGGCGTGGGTCCCGATCGTCGTCGTCCCGCTGATCATCGCCCTGTTCTCGGGCATCAAGCGCCACTACGACCGGGTCTCGCGGGTGCTGCACGTCACTCCCGAGAGCGTGCGGCGCGAGCACATCAATCACACGGTCGTGGTCCTCGTCGGCAGCAACCTGCACCGGGGCGTGATCAAGGCGCTCGACTACGCCCGATCGCTCCGTCCCCAGCACCTGGTCGCGGTCTACGTGAGCTTCGAAGAAGAGGACCGAGAGAGGCTCGAGAAGCAGTGGCGGGCCTTCGAGGTCGACATCCCGCTCGAGATCGTCTACTCGCCGTACCGGGAGCTGATCGCACCGGTCGAGCGCTACATCGACGAGCTCGACGAGCGCTGGGAGAACGACACGATCACCGTCGTGATCCCGGAGTTCATCGTCGGCAAGTGGTACGAGCACATCCTCCACAACCAGAGCGCGCTGTTCCTCAAGGGCAAGCTCCTGTTCCGCCAGGGAACGGTGGTGACGTCGGTGCCGTACCACGTCCCGGCGGCCGAGGGCAACGGCGCTCGGGCCTCCGGCGCACCCGCGGTTTCGGAGAACGGGGAAGTCGTCAGCCCGCTTCCGCCGCCGGATCAACGAGCCGATATCCCACACCCGGCTCCGTGATCAGCCGCGGCGACGCCGGGTCGTCGTCGAGCTTCTTGCGCAGCTGGCTGGCATAGACGCGCAGGTACTGGCTCTCGCTCCCGTACTCCGGTCCCCACACCTCCTGGAGGATCGTGCGGTGGGTCAGCACGCGGCCCGGCCAACGGGCGAGCAGCACGAGGAAGGCGAATTCCTTGGGCGTCAGCTCGACCTTGCGCCCCCCCACCTCGACGAGGTGGCGAGCCTGGTCCACAACCAGGTCGCCCACCCTGAGCACTGCCTCGTCGTCGGGTGACGGCGTGTCCTTGCGGTGGCGCAGCGCCACGCGGACGCGCGCCAGCAGCTCGGCGGTTGAGAACGGCTTGGTGACGTAGTCGTCCGCCCCTTCGTCGAGGGCCTGCACCTTGCGGGCCTCGGACCCCTCGGCCGACAGCACGACGATCGGAACGTCGGACCATTCGCGTACCCGCCGGCAAACGTCGATCCCGTCGATGTCGGGCAGCCCGAGATCCAACACGACGACGTCGGGTGGCGTGAGGGCGATGGCGTCGATCGCGGCCTGACCGGTGACGGCGGTGGCCACCTCGTAGTCGCGCGCCTTGAGGGCGGCGCCGACGGCGCGCAAGAGGGCCGGCTCGTCGTCGACGACGAGAACGCGGGTCAAGGCGCCCGCACCTCTCGCATCGGCAAACGCACGACGAAGGTTGCGCCCCCGCCGCCGACGGTGCGCTCGACGTCGATCGTGCCGCCGTGAGCCTCGACGACCGCCCTGCAGATGGCGAGTCCGACGCCGCTCGAGCGCGAGCCCTCGCCCTTGTGGAATGGCTCGAAAATGCGCCGGCGCTCCCAGTCGGCCACACCGATGCCCTCGTCGGAGACCCGCAGCTCCACCATGCCGTTGCGCTCTGCGGCACTCACGCGCACGAGCGACGCGGGCGGCGCGTGGCGGGCGGCGTTCTCCAGGAGATTGGTCACGACCTGGTCGAGCTGGGTGTAGTCCCCGTCGATCAGTGCCAGGTCGGTCGGGATGTCGACCTGGATCCGCGTCTGACGGAACAGACCCGCGAGGCGCCGGACGCGGTCGGCCACAAGTTCGTCGAGGTCGACGGCCTGGCGGTCAGGCTTGAGGGCGCCCGCCTCGATGCGGCTCAGGCTCAACAGGTTGGCGACGATGCGGTCGAGCCGCTCGGCTTCGTCGCACACGGTCTCGAGCAACTCGATGCGCGTCTCGTCGTCGTACGCCGTCCCGTCTCTGAGGTCGCTGGCCACGGCACGGATGCTGGCAAGTGGCGTGCGCAGATCGTGGGAGACCGAGCGCAACAGGGCGGCGCGCTGTTCGTCGACTCGCTCGAGGACCTGGGCGCGCGTCGCCTCCTCGGCCAGCTGCTCGCGTTCCTCGGACATCGTGCGCAGGTGCTCGTACAGCTCGCGCAGCTCTGCCTCGCGCGCTTCGGCCGCTCGCCGCCGCTCGGCCTGGCCGGCAACGAGCAGGCCCATGGCCAGGGCGACGACGACGAACACGACCAGCGCCACCCAGTCGTCGGCCACGTTGACCTTGTAGGTCCAGTACGGCGGGATGAACACGAGGTTGTAGGCGGCAGCCGACAACAGGGCCACGAGGGTTGCCGCGATGCTGCCGCCGACCACGCCGGCCACGACCACGGCCAGCACCAGCGCGAGCGCGGGCGTGGCGCGCGTCACGTGCGTCCGGACGGGCAACAGAGCGGCGGACGCGACGACCAGCGTGGTGGTCCCGAGGGCGATACCGAGGAGGGGCGCACCGCCGGTGGGCGGAAGCCGTTTCATCAGAACGAATTTTGACGCGATCTTGACGACAACTCGCGGGCCCCTGACGGTTCCTTGACGAGGGCGGCGGTACAGGTGAGTACGTGCAGACCGCCACGCCGCGTCAGCCGGAGTCCGTCGCTCCGCCCAAACCCATCCCGCTGGCACCGTCGATCGACCTGCCCGAGCGCCGCCGCTACCGCCTGAAGAACGCGCTCCTCGGCCAGCCGTTGCACACCGACCAGCTGGTGCACGAGCGGCTGGGCAAGCCCACGGCGCTGGCCGTCTTCGCTTCGGACAACCTCTCCTCGGTCGCGTACGGCACCGAGGAGATCATCACCCACCTGGTGCCGTACATCGGCCTGGCCGCCTTCGCGATGGTGATGCCGATCACCATCGCCCTGCTCGTCGTCCTCGGCTTCCTGATCCTCAGCTATCGCCAGACGATCAAGGCCTACCCGAGCGCCGGCGGCGCCTACATCGTCACCCGCGACAACTTCGGCCTGCTTCCGGCTCAGGTTGCGGGCGTGGCGCTCCTCACCGACTACGTGCTGACTGTCGCCGTGTCGGTCGCGGCGGGGACGGCGGCTCTCACGTCGGCCGCGTCCGCGTTGACGCCGTACGCGGTGCTGATCGCCGTGGCCTTCATCGTCATCATCGCCTTCGGCAACCTGCGGGGCGTGAAGGAGTCCGGCCGCATCTTCGCCGTCCCCACCTACTTCTTCATCGCCACGATGGTGGCGCTCCTCGTGGTCGGCTTCTCCCGGATGTTCTTCGGGCACCTGCCCGTGCAGTCGATCCACAAGCCAGGCATGATCCCCGCGGGCCACGGCGGCAACGGCTTCCTGATGGGGGCGACGCTGTTCGTCGTGCTGCGGGCCTTCGCCTCCGGTGGGGCCGCGGTCACCGGCGTGGAGGCGATCTCCAACGGCGTGCCCGCCTTCCGCAGGCCGGAATGGAAGAACGCCCGCTCGACGCTGGTGGTCATGGGCTCGACCCTGGGCGCCATGTTCTTCGGTCTGTCGTGGCTCGACGCGCATCTGCACGTGAACGCCTACGCCAAGGGCACGCCGACCGTGATCTCCCAGATCGGGAAGGTCGTCTTCGGCTCCGGCCCGCTCGGCCACGTCTTGTACTTCGCGTTGCAGGCGGGCACGACACTGATCCTGGTATTGGCCGCCAACACCAGCTTCGCCGACTTCCCGCGCCTCGCCAGCTTCCACGCGGGCGACAACTTCATGCCGAAGCAGCTGACCAAACGCGGCCACCGCCTCGTCTTCTCGAATGGGATTCTTGCCCTTTCGGCCGCGTCCATCTTCCTGGTTGTGATCACCCAGGCCAAGGTCGACCGCCTGATCCCGCTCTACGCCATCGGCGTGTTCACCAGCTTCACCCTCTCCCAGGCCGGTATGGCCCGCCACCACATCAAAGAGAAGGAAGAGGGCTGGCGCCGCGGCCTGTTCATCAACGCCACCGGTGCCGTGCTGTCGCTGGTGGTCGACGTCATCATCGCCATCACCAAGTTCAAGCCCGCGGGGGCGATCCTCGGCGCCTGGGTGATCATCGTCCTCGTCCCGATCATGGTCTACGCCCTCACGCGGCTGAACAAGCAGTACGAGGCGGAGGCCGCCGAACTCGAGGGAGACGCCAAGGCCGCGGCCGAGGCGCCGATCCTGCGCCGTCATGTCGTGCTCGTCCTCGTCGACGGACTCGACCGCAGCACGGCGCGGGCGATGCAGTACGCCCGGACACTGACGCCCGACGACCTGCGGGCGGTGCACGTCGCCTACGACGCCGACCACGCCGAGAAGCTCGCGGAGGAATGGCGGCGACTGGGACTGGCGCGTTTCCCCCTCGAGCTCGTCGACTGCCCCGACCGGCGCATCACGCGCGGCGTGCTCGAGGTTGTCGCCGAGGCCCTCGACGGCCAGACCGAGGTCACCGTGCTCATCCCGAGGCGCGAGTACCGCCGCTTCTGGCACCGCCTCCTCCACGACCGCACCGCCGACTCGATCGCCAGCGCCGTGTCGCAGCTCCCCCACGCCAACGTCACGTTCGTGCCCTATCACCTGGGCACCGAGCATCAGCCGGAGGTTCACGCATGACGCCCCTCGCCAAGCTCCGCAAGCGCCGTGAGGAGCCGGAGCCCCAGGTCGACGACTGGACCGAGATGTGCCGGGACACCGTCCCGGTCGCTGACGTCGAGTGGCGGAGCCGGGCCCGGGTGGCCGGCCGCGTGCGCTCATTGCGCGTCCAGCCATGGGCCGGCGTCCCCACGCTCGAAGGCACGCTGGTCGATGACACCGGCGGCATCAGCGTCGTGTTCCTCGGCCGCCGCCACGTGCCTGGCATCCGCCCGGGCACCAAGATGGTCATCGAGGGCATGGTCGGCGACCACGCCGGCCGCCTGGCGATCCTGAACCCCGACTACCGCCTCCTCGCTGTCCACGACTAGCGGCCTGGGCGCCGCCTGAGGTTGCATTTTTCGGCCCCCAAAAAGTAGGTTGCGGGCCGCAAAAGCCATGGATGGAGCCCTGTCCAAGTCGGAGCGCGAGACGCTCAAGGCCGTCTTCCGACTGGCCAAGGACGGCCAAGGCGCACACACGGGCGAGCTGGCCGCCCACCTCGGCGTTTCGCCGGGGACGGCGACCGCCACGGTGAAGCGGCTGGCCGGACGGGGGCTGCTCGACCACCGGCCCTATCGGGGTGTCGAGCTGACCAAGGCCGGGCGGCGGGAGGCAGCTGCGGCCATGCGCCGCCATCGCATCGTCGAGCGCTTCCTTGCCGACATGCTCGGCTACGCGTGGAACGAAGCCGACCGGCTCGCCCACATGTTCGAGCACGAGCTGCCTCAGGAGGTCGAGGACCGCATGTACGTGGCCCTCGACCGACCGTCGACGTGCCCCCACGGCTTCCCGATCCCCGAGCTCGACACGGCGGAGATCCCCGACATGCCCCCGCTGTACCAACTCGACGCCGGCGATGTCGCCGTCGTCGCCATCTCCGGCTCGACCGAGCCGGAGATGGTCGAGTTCCTCGACACGCTGGGCCTTCGGCCCGGCGTCCGGGTCGAGGTGCTCGAGAAGCATCCGTTCGACGGTCCGATGGTCCTGCAGGTCGACGGCGACCGCCGCACGCTGGGCGAGAAAGTCGCCCGCCAGATCTACGTTCGCAAGGAGCCCACCAAGGGCTCACGTTCCAGGAGGGAAAAGTCAGCATGACCCACGTCCTCGCCTCCGAAGGCGGGTACCAGGTATTTCACCTGGGCGGAGCCGAGTGGTTCTGGTTGTTCTTCTCGGCGGCCACGGCCGTGCTCTCGATCCTCGTCGGCTTCTACCTAGTACGGGGCGTCATCGCCGCCGACCAGGGCACGCCGACGATGCGCGAGATCGCCGGGGCCATCCAGGAAGGCGCGATGGCGTATCTGCGGCGACAGTTCCGCACGATCGCCATCATCGTCGTGCCTCTTGCCGTGCTCGTGTTCTTCACGTCGACGCACGTGCTGAAGCCCGACGGCACCGAGGCACTGTCGTTCGTCCAGTCCGGCGCCTTCCGCACGCTCGCGTTCCTCGCCGGGGCCCTGATGTCCGGGCTCACCGGCTTCATCGGGATGAGCCTCGCCGTGCGCGGCAACGTCCGGACGGCGGCCGCCGCCAAGAGCGGTTCGCTTCCGGGTGCGCTGCGCGTCGCGTTCCGCACGGGGGGCGTGGCCGGCATGTTTACCGTCGGCCTCGGCCTCATCGGGGCGACGATCATCATCATGCTGACCCAGAACACCGCCACCGCGATCCTGATCGGTTTCGGTTTCGGTGGCTCGCTGCTCGCCCTGTTCATGCGCGTGGGTGGCGGGATCTTCACCAAGGCGGCCGACGTCGGCGCCGACCTCGTTGGCAAGGTCGAAGCCGGCATTCCCGAAGACGACCCGCGCAACGCGGCGACCATCGCCGACAACGTTGGTGACAACGTCGGCGACTGCGCCGGTATGGCGGCGGACTTGTTCGAGTCCTACGAGGTCACCCTGGTCGCGTCGATCATCCTCGGCGTCGCCGCCTTCAAGTCGATCGGCGCCAACCCTGCGCTGGGGCTCATCTTCCCGCTGATCGCCCGCGCCATCGGCGTGCTGGCGTCGATCGTCGGTGTCTTCGCTGTGCGGGCCACCGACAAGGACAAGTCGGCTATGGCGCCGATCAACCGGGGCTTCTTGACCGCCGGCATTCTCACGATCATTGGCACGGCCGCGGTGGCCGTCTTCTACGTCGGCAACCACCACCATCCGGGGGCCCTGTCCAACGAGGGCTGGCGGTGCTTCGGCGCGGTGGTCGTCGGCCTCGTCCTGGCCCAGGTCGTCAGCCGCCTGACCGAGTACTACACGTCGACGGAAACAGCGCCAGTCCAGGAGATCGCCGAGGCGTCCCGTACCGGTCCGGCCACGACGGTGCTCTCGGGCATCAGTTCGGGGCTCGAGTCGACGGTGTTCGCCATCATCGCCATCGCCGTGACCCTCGGCGTCGCCCTCGCTCTCGGCGGCGGCAACATCCAGTTCTCGCTCTATCTCGTGGCGCTAGCCGGGATGGGCATGCTGGCCACGACCGGCGTCGTCGTCAGCGAGGACACCTTCGGCCCGGTCGCCGACAACGCGGCCGGCATCGCCGAGATGTCGGGCGAGTTCGAAGGCGAGCCCGAGCGGATCATGGTGAGCCTCGACGCTGTCGGCAACACGACTAAGGCCGTGACCAAGGGCTTCGCCATCGGCTCGGCGGTCATCGCGGCTGTGGCCCTGTTCGCCTCGTTCATCGAGACGATCGGCACCGAGCTCAACCTCGGCAAGACCGGCTCGGCGCTGTTCCACGACATCGCCACCCAGATCAACGTCGCCGAGCCCAAGACCTTCATCGGCCTGCTCATCGGCGGCTCGGTGGCGTTCATGTTCTCCGCCCTCGCCATCCGCGCCGTGGGGCGGTCGGCGGGCACCGTCGTCCAGGAGGTGCGCCGCCAGTTCCGTGAGCACCCCGGGATCATGGACTACACGGAGAAGCCGGAGTATGGCCGGGTCATCGACATCTGCACGACCTCCGCGCTTCGCGAGCTGGCGACGCCGGCTCTCCTCGCCGTGCTCACACCGGTGATCATCGGTTTCGGCATCAACTACCTGGCGCTCGGCGCCTTCCTTGCCGCCGTCATCCTCACCGGCCAGCTGATGGCCGTGTTCCTGTCGAACTCGGGTGGGGCGTGGGACAACGCCAAGAAGTACATCGAGGACGGTCATCACGGCGGCAAGGGTTCGGAGGCCCACAAGGCAGCCGTCATCGGCGACACCGTCGGCGACCCGTTCAAGGACACCGCCGGGCCGGCGCTCAACCCGCTGATCAAGGTCATGAACTTGGTGTCGCTGCTGATCCTTCCGGCGGTCATCAGCCTGCGCAACAACGACGGCGCCCGCTACGGGATCGCGGCCGCTGCACTCGTCGTGCTCATCATCGCCATCGCCTTCTCCAAGCGGCAGGTGGGGTCGATGAAGGATGACGAGGCGCAGGTCGAAGCGCTGGTGCCCGACAACGGCGTGGGCCCGGACGATCCGCCCGAGAAGATCGCCCTCGAGGCCCTCGATCGCTGGATCTACGACCTCGGGGATGAGGAGCACGAGCTCCGCTCGCAGTTGCGCCAGGCCAAGACCGGCCTCGAAGCCGAGCTCAAGGCCTCGCTCGCGTCGGGCACCAAGACGGCCGCGAAACGGACGACCAAGGCTCCCGCCAAGCGGGCCGTCAAGAAAAAGGCGACGTCCTCGACGGGTACCGCCCGAACAGCGCAGCCGCGCGCCAAGCGGCGCTAGAACCACTCTTCGTAAACCCTGACGCAGGCGTCAGACAGCGGCCCCGGGATGGGGCCGCTGTTTGACATTGCCCGCCAGTCCTGCCAAATCTCGTTCTCCAATGGCCAAGCCGCTCGTGATCGTGGAGTCCCCCGCTAAGGCGCGGACGATCTCTCGTTTCCTGGGCGACGACTTCATCGTGGAGTCGTCGATCGGGCACGTGCGCGACCTGCCGCGCAACGCCGCCGAGGTCCCCGCGTCGCACAAGGGCGAGGCCTGGGCCCGGCTCGGTGTCGACATCGAGCACGACTTCAAGCCGCTGTACATCGTCAACCCCGACAAGCGCTCGCAGGTGGCGAAGCTCAAGCGCCTGCTCAAGGACGCCGACGAGCTGTTTCTCGCCACCGACGAGGATCGCGAGGGAGAGTCGATCGCGTGGCACCTGCTCGAGGTGCTGTCGCCGCCCGCCCAACTACCGGTCAAGCGAATGGTGTTCCACGAGATCACGCGCGGCGCCATCGAGCGCGCCGTCGACGAGTGGCGCGAGCTCGACCGCCGGCTGGTGGACGCCCAGGAAGCCCGCCGCATCCTCGACCGCCTGTACGGCTACGAGGTCTCGCCGGTGCTCTGGAAGAAAGTCATGCCGAAGCTCTCGGCGGGCCGCGTGCAGAGCGTCGCCACCCGGATGATCGTCGACCGCGAACGGGCCCGCATGCGGTTCCGCTCGGCGACGTGGTGGGACATCGAGGGCACGTTCGCCACCGACGAGGGGAGCTTCGGGGCCGGGCTCGTCGCCGTCGACGGCAAGCGGCTGGCGACCGGACGCGACTTCGACGAGTCGGGGCGCCTCGCAGCAGGCGCCGACGCGTCGGTGCTGGACGAGGGGGCCGCAACCGGTCTGGCCGAGCGCCTGGCCGACAGTGAGTTCGCGGTGCGCAGCGTCGAGGAGAAGCCGTACAAGCGCTCGCCGTACGCGCCGTTCATGACGTCGACGCTGCAACAGGAGTCGGGCCGCAAGCTGCGGTACGGCTCGCAGCGCACGATGTCGATTGCCCAGCGCCTGTACGAGAACGGCTACATCACCTACATGCGAACCGACAGCACGACGCTGTCGGAGACCGCGCTCACCGCGGCGCGCGACCAGGCCCGGCAGCTGTACGGGCCGGACTACGTGCCCGAACAGCCGCGCCACTACGACAAGAAGGTCAAGAACGCGCAGGAGGCCCACGAGGCGATCCGGCCGGCGGGCGATCGTTTCCGCACGCCCGACGAGGTCGCATCGGAGCTGGCCGACGACGAGTTCCGCCTCTACGAGCTGATCTGGAAGCGCACGGTCGCTTCGCAGATGACCGACGCGCGCGGCCGCAGCGTGCAGGTGCGGCTGGGCGGCACGTCCTCGGCCGGCGAGGATGCCGAGTTCGCGGCGTCGGGCAAGATCATCGACTTTCCGGGGTTCATGCGGGCCTATGTCGAGGGCTCCGACGACCCCAATGCCGCCCTGGAAGACCAGGAGGTGCGCCTGCCGCAGCTGGCTGAGGGCACGGACCTGAATGTCGTCGAGCTCGAGCCCAAGGGCCACCAGACCCAACCGCCCGCCCGCTTCACCGAGGCGTCGCTGGTGAAGGCGCTCGAGGAGATGGGCGTCGGCCGGCCTTCGACGTACGCGTCGATCATCGGCACCATCCAGGACCGCGGCTACGTCTGGAAGAAGGGCTCGGCGTTGGTGCCGTCCTTCGTCGCCTTCTCCGTTGTCGCCCTGCTCGAGCAGCACTTCGCCGACCTCGTCGACTACGCCTTCACGGCTCGCATGGAGGACGACCTCGACGGGATCGCGAGTGGCGAGGAGGAGGCGATCCCGTGGCTGCGCCGCTTCTACTTCGGCAACGGGCGCGAGGGTCTGCACGACCTTGTCCATAACCGACTCGGCGAGATCGACGCCCGCGAGGTCAACTCGATCCCGCTGGCGCACGGCGAGGACGACGGCGACGGGATCGTGGTGCGCGTCGGCCGCTACGGGCCGTACCTCCAGCGGGGCGAAGACACGGTCTCGATCCCTGAGGACATGCCGCCCGACGAGCTCACACCCGAGCGGGCCGAAGAGCTGTTGCAGGCACCGAGCGGTGACCGCCAGCTCGGCGAGGACCCCGAGACCGGGTTGCCGGTGTTCGTGAAGGCCGGCCGGTTCGGTCCCTACGTGCAGCTGGGCGAGATGCAGGACGGTGCCGAGAAGCCGAAGACCGCCTCGCTGTTCAAGGACATGTCACCGGATACCGTGACCATCGAGGACGCGTTGCGATTGCTCAGCCTCCCGCGCGTCCTGGGCAACCACCCCGACGACGGCGAGGAGATCGTCGCTCTCAACGGCCGCTACGGGCCGTACATCAAGAAGGGTTCCGACACCCGCAGCCTCGACGCCGAAGAGCAGCTGTTCACCATCGACATCGACGGTGCGTTGGCGCTTCTCGCTGAGCCGAAGCGTCGGCGCGGCCAACGGGCGGCAGCGGCGCCCCTGCGCGAGCTCGGCGACGACCCGGCGAGCGGCGCACCGGTCGTCGTCAAGGACGGCCGCTTCGGCCCGTACGTCACCGACGGCACGACCAACGCGTCGCTGCGCAAGGGCGACAGCGTCGAGGACATCACCATCGAGCGGGCCGCCGAGCTCCTCGAGGAACGCCGCCAGAAGGCTCCCCTCAAGAAGGCCGCCAAGCGCGCCAAGAAGGCCACCAAGAAGAAGAAGGCCACCGCCAAGAAGACCGCAGCCAAGAAGGCTGCGAAGAAGCAATCCTCCTAGCGGTCCGCCCCGTAACCTCGGCCGTGTGGCGGAGGCGCAGCTTCCTGGGGACGGCGAAAGCTCACCGCTGACGTCGAAGCCGCGCCAGAGCCTGCCGCCGCCCCACGAAGCCGTCGACGTCGTCGGCGGTGTGCGCCGGGAACGTCGGCGGTTCCCGATCTTCGGGTACCACTCGTTCGTACGCCTGTGGGCGGCCCAGGCCATCTCGTCGCTGGGCGACTGGATCGGGCTGTTCGCCGTGCTGGCGCTGGCCGCTCGCCTCGGCAAGTCGTCGCCGCAGACGGCGATCGGCGTCGTGATGATTGCCCGCATGATCCCGGGCTTCTTCCTGGCGTCGTTCGGCGGCGTGCTCGTCGACCGCTGGAGCCGCAAGAGAGTGATGGTGACGTGTGACATTGGGCGAGGGATGGTCATGGCATCCCTTCCGTTCCTGCACACCGTGTGGGAGCTGTTCCTCGCGTCGTTGCTTCTTGAGATCCTCAGCCTCCTTTGGACACCGGCGAAGGAGGCGTCGGTCCCCAACCTCGTCCCCAAGGAACAGCTGACGACGGCCAACTCTCTCTCCCTCGTCGCCGCCTACGGCACGTTCCCCCTCGCCGGCGTCATCTCCGCCGTGTTGTTCAAGGTCGCCGAGTGGGCCAGCCACCACTACAGCGGCCTGCACTTCCTCAACCTCAATAAGGAGTCGGTGGCGATCTACGCCGACGTGGCCAGCTTCTTCGTATCCGCCGCCCTCATCTCCACGCTCACCCTCCAGCGCCCCCAGCCCGAAAAGAAGCGCGAGGGTCGAATCGACCTGAGCGCGACCATCAAGGACCTGCGCGAGGGATGGGGTTTCATCGCCCACAGCCCGGTCGTCCGTGCTGTCCTCCTCGGGCTCGGGACGGGGTTGATCGGCGGCGGCATGGTCGTTCCGCTCGGACCGACGTTCTCGTCGAAGGTTCTCCACGGCGGAGATGCCGGCTTCACACTCCTGCTCACCGCGATGGGCACCGGCGTCGCCATCGGCGTGCTCGGCCTGTCGGCGGTGCAGCGTCGAGTGCCGAAGGAGCGGCTGTTCCCGTGGGCAGTGCTCGGCGCCGGCGGAGCGTTGATTGCCGGGGCGGCAATGTCGTCGCTTGCCCTCGCCCTGGTCTTCGTCGGCGCCATGGGCATCTTCGCCGGCGGCGTGTACGTGATGGGGTTCACGCTCGTCCAGGAGAACGTGTCCGACGAGATCCGTGGCCGAGTGTTTGCCACGCTCTACACGATCGTCCGTCTGTGTCTGGTCATCGCCCTCACCGTCGGTCCGTTCCTCGCGCTGGCCTTCGACAACGTGTCACCCGGCTCGGTGACCGTCGGCGCCGTGACCGTCCAGCTGTCGGGTGTCCGCCTCACGCTTTGGCTGGGCGGCGTGATCATCATCGGTGCCGGCCTGCTCGCCGAACGGGTGCTGCGCGGCCATGAGATCCGTGCCTAGGGGACGGCTCATCGTCTTTGAGGGCGGGGAGGCGTCGGGCAAGTCCACGCAGGCGGCGCGACTCGCCGCCCAGCTCGGCGCCGTGCTCACCCGCGAGCCGGGGGGCACCGACACGGGCAAACGGATCAGGGAGCTCGTGCTCGATCCCGGCGCGCCGGCGATTGCGCCCGCCACCGAAGCCTTGCTGATGGCAGCCGACCGGGCCCAGCACGTGGCCGAGGTCATCGAGCCGGCGCTGGCCGCGGGAACCGACGTCGTCACGGATCGCTACGTGCCGTCGACACTGGCCTATCAGGGGTTCGGTCGGGGGATGGACATCGACGGGCTGCGCCGCCTGTCGAAGGACTTCGCCGACGCCGTAGAACCTGATCTCGTCGTGCTGCTCGACGTCCCCGCGTCGGTCGCCGCCGAGCGCCTCCGGGGCCGCGATCGCATGGAGGCGGCGGGCGACGACTTCCACGCCCGGGTCGCCGAGGGCTACCGCGCCCTCGCCGGTGCCGAGCCCCACCGCTGGGTCGTCGTCGACGGTGCGGGTTCCGTCGACGAGGTAGCGGCGCGGGTTCGCGATGCTGTCGACGCATGGCTGTCCTCGAAGGGCTGATCGGCCAGGAGCTCGCCGCCGGCCGCCTCGCGGCGGCCGCCTCGACGCCGGTGCACGCCTATCTGTTCGTGGGCCCGCCGGGCAGCGGCAAGCGGAACGCGGCGCTCGCCTTTGCCGCGGCCTTGCTGTGCCCCAACGGTGGCGACGGCACGTGCGACATCTGCACGCGTGTGCTCCACAGCGTCCACCCCGACGTCGTCGTCGTCGAACGCTCGGGGCCGTACATCACCGTGGACCAGGCGCGCGAGATCGTGCGCCTGGCGATGCGCAGTCCCAACGAGGGGCATCGCAAGGTGCTCATCCTCACCGACTTCCATCTCGTCAAGGAGGCGGCCCCCACCCTCTTAAAGGTCATCGAGGAGCCGCCCGAGAGCACGGTGTTCGTCGTGCTCGCCGACCACGTCCCGGTCGAGCTGGAGACCATCGCCTCGCGCTGTGTCCGCATCGACTTCCGAGCCATCGACCGGGACGAGCTGGTGAAAACGCTCGTCGCCGAGGACGTCGACCGGGCCGCCGCCGAAGAGGCCGCCGACGCCGCCAGCGGCCGGCTCGACCGCGCCCGCCTTCTGGCGTCCGATCCCGACCTGGCTGGCCGCCGCCAGGCGTGGCGCGACGTCCCCCGCCGACTCAACGGCACGGGCGCAGTGGTCGCCGTGGTCGCCGCCGAGCTGGCCCAGCTGATCTCGACGGCGGGCGTCGAGCCGCTGCACGCCCGGCACCGCGCAGAGCTCGAGGCACTCGAGGAGCGCGCCTCGCGTTACGGCGACCGGGTCAACCGTAAGCAGGTCGACGAGCAGCACCGCCGCGAGCTGCGTCGCCTGCGCATGGACGAGCTGCGGTTCGGCCTGGCCACGCTGCAGCAGGCGTATCGCGACGCTCTCGTCGACGGCTCGGGACCGACCGCCGGGTGCCTCGCCGCTGTCGACGCCATCGTCGAAGCGGCCGAGGCCCTCGAGCGCAACCCCAGCGAGACCCTCCTGTTGCAGGCCCTGCTTCTCCGTCTCCCGACGATCGGTGCAAAGAGGGCGCCTTGACACGACCTTCGCGAGCCATTCGGCAAGCGGACGCACGGGGGGCTGTCTTAGGCCTGAACCGGTCCTCGCTACGCTCGCACCTTCACCGCCCGAGTAGCTCAGTCGGCAGAGCGGCTCACTCGTAATGAGCAGGTCAGCGGTTCAATTCCGCTCTCGGGCTCCAATAGTGGGGGAGGTGTTCGACGTCATCGTGGTGGGTTGGCGGCGGACCATCCACATGCCACCGAGCTGCAAAGACCGCGAAAAAAAAGTGGGATCTCGCGCGTCACGTGACGGCCTCTTGCGGCAATGACATGGCCGCATGACCCGGAGTGACGTTGACACAGGTGCCCTGAAGTACCTAGCGAGATGCTCCGATCGGGCTATGCGACATACGTGGGGTGGCGAAGTTTGCAGGAAATCTCACGCCGCGTGGCGAACAGGTGAAGCACCTGGCTATTCTCACGCCCAACTGGGCGGTACGTACCAACAGGGGGTTATGGGGTAATGCGCACTCTCCGTCGCATTGGCATGCTCGGATTGGCGGGGGTGATGCTTGCTGCTTTCGCCGTTCCGGCGACCAGCGCATCCGCCGACACACCTGAGTCGTTCACAGCCACGGGCACGGCCCGGGCGCTGCACATCAGCGTGCTCGGCCAGGACGCCACATTCGGCGTCACGGACGGGACCGTTGGCGATCCGCTGACCGCCCTGGCCAACGCCGCCGGCCAGCTCCTGCAGCCGTCGACGCTGAGCAAGGTCTCTCTGAGCTCCGACAACAGCGCGGCGTCCGACCCGACCAACGGGCAGCAGCGGTGCGCGCTGCCGACCCTGCCGGCGCCGCTGGGCAACATCCTCGACCTCTCGGTCGCCTGCTCGCTGGCCAAGGCCGACATCACCAAGGGCCTGCCCAACGCGTTGAGCCAGGCGGGCGTGGCGACGGTGAACGTGAACGCCCAGAGCCTGCTGAGCGGTGTGCTCGGCAACACTCCGCTGGGCACGCTGCAGCTCGGCAACACCGTCAACCAGGTCACGAACGCCCTGCAGCCGGTGCTGACCGCCATCAGCAATGTCACCAAGCAGACGCCGGTGCAGCTCGACCCGAGCACGACGATCACCGACCTGCTGAACTCGCTGACGACGCAGCAGACGCTGTCCCTCAGCCTCGGCAACTCGACGTCGACGCTGGGCACGATCACCAACACCCTCACCTCTTCGTCGCAGGCGCTCGGCGGTGAGCTCAAGATCCTGCCGATCGCGGCGCTGAACAACACGCCGCTGGCCGACATCAAGGTCGGCTCCTCGAGCACGACGGCGAGCTATGACCGGACGAAGGGCGCCGGTACGGCCTCCTTCGATCCCGCCCTGGTCACCGTCGACCTGGCACCCGTGCTCGGCCTGCCCGCGGCCCTCACCCACCTCTCGGTGGCCCCAGGCCAGACGATCACCATCCTCCAGGGCACGCCGCTCGAGTCGACCATCACGGTCGCCGACGGCAAGACCACGTCCGATGGCAAGTCGGCGAGCGCCGTCGCCGACGGTGTGAGCATCCAGCTGTTCAAGGGCCTTTCGGGTCTGCTCCCGACCGCCGGTGCTGGAACGCTCGGCACGGCCGCTGCGACGCCTGCCGCCGCCGTGGTCGTCGAGCTCGCCCACTCCGAGTCGGCCGTCACCGGCACGCCGGCGGTCGCCGCACCGAGCCCGGCCAACCCGGCGACACCCGATGCTCCCCAGGTCAAGGCCCTCGCCTTCACCGGTAGCTCGCCGTGGCTGCCCGTGGGCGGGGTCTTCCTGCTCGCCGGCTTCTGGGGTACCCGGCGCCTGCGTCGGCGCATCACCGCCTAAGTCGGAAAATACCCGTGACGTAACACCGGCGGCCCTCGGGCCGCCGGTGCGCGTTACGGGGTGTGAGACGCTGCGTGGGTGGCGTCGGACGGCAGCCTCTACGGCGACCCGCGGCTGTACGAGCTGGCGTTCTCGTACCGCGACATTGCCGCCGAGGTCGACGTCCTCGAGGCCTGGTGTCAGCGCCGACAGGGCGGGAAGCGTCCCCGGCGCGTCCTCGAGCTGGCAGCCGGGCCCGCCGCCCACGCCATCGAGTTCGCCCGTAGGGCGACGCCGGCAATGGCCCTCGACTCCTCACCGGCGATGTGCGCCTACGCCGCCCGCCGCGCCAAAGAGCAAGGAGTCGATCTCGACGTCGTTCAGGCGGACATGATCCGCTTCCGCATCCCGCGGCGACGGTTCGACCTCGTCCTTGCGATGCTCGACTCCGCCGGCCACCTCCTCGATCTCGACACGATGGTGGAGCACCTGCGCTCGGTTGCGGCCCACCTGGCGCCGGGCGGCCTCTACGTCATCGAGCTGTCGCACCCTGCGGACTTCATGGGCGACGCGCCCAAGACGCAGAACCGATGGCGGCTGACCCGGGACGGGACGCGCGTCGACGTGAACTTCACGTCCCCTCCTCGCAGCTTTGATCCCGTCACCCAGGTCTCGATGTCCCGGATCTCGGTGCGCGTGACTGAGCGGGGCAGCGCCCGCGTGGTGCGCGACCACATCGCGCTTCGCCGCTGGACGGCGACCGAGCTCGACGCCGCCGCCCGCTTGGCCGGCACCCTCGGAGTCGTCGAGCGCCACGGCTGCTTCGACGTCGACGCCCCCTTCGGCGCGGGCGACCCGTCCGAATGGCGAATGATTTCAGTGCTGGAGCGCGCGCCGGGCTAACGACGCCGGAGCAGCGTCCAGGTGACGGCGATCAGCAGCCACAGGCCGGCACCGATCAGGACCCAGGGGACGGCGGCACTCGCCGACCGCCCGTTGGCCACCGTGGCCCCGAACGCCCCGCCGAGGAAGGCCACCGTCGTGACGGCTGCGATCCACCCCGTGCGGGCGATTGTGGCGATGAGGGCGCCGGTCCAGGCCGCCGCGCCGTGGCGGTGGACGGCCTGGACGGTGGGGAGCACGTCGTCGGTACGCCGTTCGGCGACCGCCGGGCCCGGAGCCAGCGGGCCGCGCATACGGACTTCCCGGGTCGTGGTCCCCCCCTGCACCGACAGAACTGTACGCCGACCGACCCCGCCGAGGGTGATGTCGTACCCCGTGGGTAGGGTGCACGTCATGGCGGATCCCGCCACCTTCGAGGCCCAAGCGATGGAGTTCATGCCTTCGCTGTACACGGCCGCCCTGCGTATGACCCGCAACCCGGCCGACGCCGAGGACCTCGTTCAGGAGACCTACCTCAAGGCCTACCGGGGCTTCGGTGGTTTTGAGCAGGGCACCAACCTCAAGGCCTGGCTATACCGCATCCTCACCAACACCTTCATCAACTCCTACCGGTCGAAGAAGCGCAGGCCCGAAGAGAGCGACATCGAAGACGTCGAGGACTTGTATCTCTACCGCCGGCTGGGCGGGCTCGAGGGAGCCACCGCCGGCCAGAGTGCCGAGGAACAGGTCCTCGAGCACTTCACCGAGAGCGAGATCAAAGAGGCGCTCGACTCGCTTCCCGAGCAGTTCCGAATAGCCGTTTTGCTCGGAGACGTGGAAGGCTTCTCCTACAAGGAGATCGCAGAAATTCTCGATATCCCCATAGGCACGGTCATGAGCCGGCTGCATCGCGGAAGAAGGGCGCTGCAGAAGCGGTTGTACGAATTTGGCCGGCAGCGTGGCCTCGTAGCTGAGCCACAAGGGTGACCCACTAAAGGGAAGGTGTATGGCTGAGGACAAGGGCGACTGCGTCGAAGCGGTCCACCTGCTGTACCACTACCTCGATGGGGAGCTGACGACGGAGCGGCGTGTCCTGATCAGTCAGCACCTCGACGATTGCCCACCCTGCGGCCAGGCCTTCGACTTCGAAGCCGAGCTCCGGGTCGTGATCGCCCAGAAATGCCGCGAAGAGGTCCCACCTGAGCTCGTCGAGCGCGTCCGGAAGGCGCTCGAACAGGAATAGGTGAGGCGCCCCGCCCGTTGGTCGGGGTATGCCGGATACCAACGTCGCTCACGTCGGTGGCCGTCCGATCTCGGGGCACGACCGCCCGTCTCGCTCCTTCAAGGCTGGTCGGGTCTGCCTGGAGCCCGGTTGTGACACCAAGCTCTCGATCTACAACAAGGGCAAGTACTGCTATCTGCACGAGCCCCACGCCGCGCCTCGAACTCGGGGTCGGAAGATCGCCTGATTACAGTCGCGGCCATGTTCCTGCTGGCCACGGCCAAACCGTGGATCTACTGGTTGGGCTTCCTGCTCGTGGCGGGCGCCGGACTTATGTTCATCGCGCTGGCGGTTGGGTATCTGATCAAGGTCGTGGCCGCCAAGTACCCGCGCCAGCAGTAGTCGCGGACTCCCTCGTCACGTGACCGACCCGATCAACTGGGACCTCGCCGAGCGCATCGCCGTGCGTGTCGCCGGCCGAGAGCCGTTCGCGGACTCGTATCACTACGCGTCGCTCGAGCCTGACTTCGCGGAGTTCACCGCCGAAGCCGAGGAGCTGGTCGCGGCGGAGACCGGCCTGCGGTCGCTGTCGGGTCCGGCACGTGCCCGCGTCACGGACCGGGCCGGCTGGGTGCGGGCGAACCTGGCGTCGTTCCGCCGCCTGCTCAGCCCGATCACCGACAAGCTCGGCAAGCGCATGACGCCCGGGCCCCTCACGCCGATTGCTCGGGGCGTCACCGGTGCCGAGGTCGGCGGGCTGCTCGGGTGGATGGCGACGCGCGTGCTCGGCCAGTACGACCTGCTGATCGCCGAGAACGACCAACCCGAAGAACAGGACCTCGTCTACTACGTGGGTCCCAACATCCTGTCGCTCGAGAAGCGCTACGGATTCCCGCCGCGCGAATTCCGGCTGTGGCTCGCCCTCCATGAGGTCACCCACCGGGCGCAATTCACGGGCGTGCCGTGGATGCGCACCCACTTCCTCTCGCTCGTCGATCAGAGCCTCTCGTCGGTCGACCCCGACCCCAAGCGCTTCCTGGACGCGCTCCGCCGGTCGATCGACCAGATCCGCGCCGGACAGAACCCTCTCGACGAGGGTGGCCTCGTCGCTCTCATCGCCAGCCCCGAGCAGCAGGAGGTCCTGCGGAAGATCCAGGGGATGATGAGCCTGCTCGAAGGACACGGCGACATCACGATGAACCGGGCCGCCAGCGGGCTGGTACCCAGCGCGGATCGGTTCCAGCGGGTGCTGCACGAACGGCGCCACCGGGGCGGACCGGCCCGCATGGTGCAGCGTCTGCTCGGCATCGAGGCCAAGCTCCTCCAGTACGAGCTGGGTGAGCAGTTCATCGAGGCGGTCGAGAAAGAGGGCGGGCGGGCCCTGTTCGACCGGGCTTGGGAAGCCCCGGAGAACCTGCCCACGCTGGCCGAGATCCGCGACCCCGAGACCTGGATCTCCAGGGTGCGAGCCGAGGCGCCAGCCGCTCAGTAACCTCTGTTCACCAGGGGGAGTACGAGGAACAGGCGTGCCATGGCGACCGTTCTGGCTGTCGACGACGAAGAAGACATTCTGACGATCATTCGTCACAACCTGGAGCGGGAGGGCCACCGCGTGCTCACCGCTCCGAACGGAGACCGCGCCCTCGAACTGGTCCGGGAGGAGAAGCCCGACGTCGTGGTCCTCGACGTGATGATGCCCGGCACCGATGGGTGGGGCGTCCTCAACATGATCAAGGCCGAGCGCGACGAGCTGGCCACGATCCCCGTGCTGATGCTGACGGCCCGCGCCGCCGACGAGGATCGCATTCGGGGTGGGATCGAAGGCGCCATCCGGTATCTCACCAAGCCGTTCAGCCCCCGCGACCTCTGCAGCGAGGTGGCTGCGGCTCTCGAGGGCGAGCCCGAGCCCGTCAAGCGGCGGAAGGTGCAGAAAGAGTCGCTCGCCCAACTCGCCCGGCTCGAGAAGAAGTCGTCGCAGGGCACGCGCCGCCGCGCCACCGACGACACGACGACCGTCGCTCCTCACGTCACCAGGCTCGAGCACGTCCCGGCCGCCGACGGCGACAGCTACCAGATTCGCTCGGTGCGCGACCGTCTCGACCAGCTGTCGACGAAGCAGCTCGAGCTCCTGCGCGCCCTCGAGGGCAGCGACACCGTGAGCCAGGCCGCGTCCGACCTCGGCGTCAGCCGGTCGAACGTCTACGCCAGCCTTCGGCGCATCAGCCGCAAGCTCGGTGTGCGCTCGGTGCCCGAGCTACTGGCGATCGTGCGCACCGGTGAGCTCTTCCGACCTTCTCCTGCCTAGGACCACGTTCCCCCCGGCGGGGACCGACGTCACGTGCGCCGTCTCTGGCGGCGCCGACTCGCTCGCCCTTCTCGTGCTGGCGTGCGCGGCCGGGTGCCGCGTCACCGCCGTGCACGTCGACCACGGGCTGCGACCAGAGTCCGCACATGAGGCTCATGCCGTCCGAGCCGCCGCCGCCCGCTTCGGCGCGGGATTCGTGGCCGAGCGGGCGCCGGTAGAGCCGGGGCCCAACCTCGAGGCGCGCGCCCGCGCGGCACGCTTCGCCGTCCTCCCTCCCGACGTCCTCACCGGCCACACCGCTGACGACCAAGCCGAGACCGTGTTGCTGAACCTGCTGCGGGGCGCCGGCCTCGACGGCCTCGGCGGCATGGGGCCCGGCCGGCATCCGATCATCGGGCTGCGCCGTGCCGAGACCTGGGCCCTGTGTGACGAACTCGGTCTCGAGCCGGCACGCGATCCGTCGAACGACGACCCTGCGTTCCGGCGCAACCGCGTCCGCCACGAGTTGCTTCCGTTGCTCGACGACGTCGCGCAGCGCGACGTCGCTGCCCTCCTGGCCCGCCAGGCCGATCTCCTGCGCGAGGAAGCCGCCTTTCTCGACGCCCTGGCCGAGAGCATCGACCCCACCGACGCCAAAGCCCTCGCCGCCGCACCCGCGCCACTCGCGCGGCGCGCCGTGCGGGAGTGGTTGCGCGGCGACCACCCACCTGCCGCCGCAGCCGTCGAACGCGTGCTCGCGGTGGCGCGTGGTGACGCGGTGGCGACCGAAGTCGGCGACGGCCGGCGCGTCGCCCGCACCGGCCAGCGCCTGCGCCTCGAGGACCAGTAACTTCTGCGCTCGATGCCCCCGGGGGACTCCTCACCGTTCGACCGCGACCCGGCCGTCGGCCGCATCGTGGTCGGCGAGGACGAGCTGCGCGAGCGCATCGCTGCCCTCGGCAAGGAGATCACCGCCGATTACCACGGTCGGGCGCCCCTGCTCGTCGGCGTGCTCAAAGGTGCGTTCATGTTCATGAGCGACTTGGCGCGTGCCATCGACCTGCCGGTCGAGTTCGACTTCATGGCGGTGGCGTCCTATGGCAGCGCCACCAAGACGAGCGGCGTGGTCCGCATCGTCAAGGATCTCGAGCTCGACCTGTCCGGACGCGACGTCATCCTGGTCGAGGACATCGTCGATAGTGGCCTGACGCTGTCCTACGTCCGCAAGAACCTTCAGGCTCGGGGGCCGGCGAGTCTCGAGGTCTGCGCCCTGCTCGTGCGCCAGGGCCTCCAGAAGCACGACCCCCAGCTGCGCTACGTGGGCTTCCAGATTCCGCCCGATTTCGTGATCGGCTACGGGCTCGACGTGGCCGAGCGGTACCGGAATCTGCCGTACGTCTGCGTGTTTGAGGAAACTCCCGAAACCCGGGGGTAGACGGTCCGAGCCCTCGGTAGCCTGGGGGAGTCGTGCGCAAGCTCGCCCGTTCAACGATCTTCTACATCATCCTCGCCGTCTTGGCGCTGGTGCTCGTCACCGCCCTGTTCAAGGGCGGGAGCGACCGCGACAAGCTCTCGCTCACCACCTTCGAGCGGAAGCTGGCCGCCGGCCAGGTGCGGAACGCGAGCGTGTCCGATCGCGACCACGAGATCACGGGCGTGCTCAACGACGCGGCCGGCACCAAGTACAAGACCACGTACGCCGACCGCGACACGGCCAACGTCCTCAACGAGCTGCGGAGGTCGCCGAACCATCCCGACTTCAAGGTCACCCAGCGCAAGGACGCGTGGTGGCTCACCTTGCTGGAGCAGTTGCTGCCGTTCGTCCTGCTGGTCGCCGTGTTCCTGATCTTCATGAACGCCATGCAGGGTGGCGGGAATCGGGTGATGCAGTTCGGCAAGGCCAAACCCAAGGTCGTCAACAAGGACCAACCCAAGGTCACCTTCGCCGACGTGGCCGGGGCCGACGAGGCGGTCGAGGAGCTTCAGGAGATCAAGGAGTTCCTCGAGTCGCCCGCCAAGTTCCAGTCGATGGGCGCCAAGATCCCCAAGGGTGTGTTGCTGTTCGGGCCGCCGGGCACTGGCAAGACACTGCTGGCCCGCGCCGTCGCCGGTGAAGCGGGCGTGCCCTTCTTCTCCATTTCGGGCTCCGACTTCGTCGAGATGTTCGTCGGCGTTGGCGCCAGCCGCGTCCGCGACCTCTTCGAGCAGGCCAAGACCAACGCCCCGGCGATCATCTTCGTCGACGAGATCGACGCCGTCGGCCGCCACCGCGGCGCCGGCCTCGGCGGTGGGCACGACGAGCGCGAGCAGACGCTGAACCAGTTGCTCGTCGAGATGGACGGCTTCGACACGCGCGCCGGCGTCATCCTCATCGCCGCCACCAACCGCCCCGACATCCTCGATCCGGCGCTGCTGCGGCCCGGCCGCTTCGATCGCCAGATCGTGGTCGACGCCCCCGACCTCGAGGGCAGGCGGGCGATCCTCAACGTGCACGCCAAGGGCAAGCCGCTGGCCAAGGGCGTCGACCTCGAGATCCTGGCTCGGCGCACGCCCGGCTTCACGGGCGCCGACCTCGCCAACCTCATGAACGAGGCGGCCCTGCTGGCTGCCCGCCGGGGGTTCAAGGAGATCGGTATGCCCAACCTCGAGGAGGCGATCGACCGCGTGATCGCCGGCCCCGAGCGCAAGAGCCGGCTGATCTCCGAGGACGAGAAGCGGGTCATCGCCTACCACGAGGGTGGCCACGCTCTGGTCGGCCACGCGTTGCCCAACGCCGACCCGATCCACAAGGTGTCGATCATCCCGAGAGGACGGGCCCTCGGCTGGACCCTCGCCCTGCCCGAGCAGGACAAGTACCTCGTCACCCGTTCGGAGCTCCGCGACCAGCTGGCGATGCTGCTGGGGGGGCGCACCGCCGAAGAGCTGATCTTCCACGACCCGACGACCGGCGCCCAGAACGACATCGAGCGGGCCAGCCAGATCGCCCGGTCGATGGTCACCGAGTACGGGATGAGCGACCTCATCGGTCCGCAGCAGCTGGGGCAGAAGAACGGCGAGGTCTTCCTCGGTCGCGACCTCGGCCACCAGCCGAACTACTCCGACGAGGTGGCGGCTCGTATCGACGCCGAGGTGCGCAAGCTCATCGACGAGGCCCATGCCGAGGCGCTCGAGATCTTGACCGACAACCGCAAGACCCTCGACAAGTTGGCGAAGGCGCTCGTCGCGCGGGAGACGCTCGACACGCCCGAGGTCATGGAGATCCTCGGTCCGGTCGCCAAGCGTCCGGCGCGTACGCCGCCGGCCCAGGCGCCGACCCGGGCCCCGGCCCGGCGGCGGGTGGCATCCACCCGCTCGGTGCCCAAGCCCCGGCCGCGGCCCAACCCGAATCCCGCGTGACTCGGGAGGGCAACGGGGAAGGAATCGACCGGGCCCGCATCGAGAAGGCCGTCCGGGAGATCTTGGAGGCCATCGGCGAGGACCCCGACCGCGACGGGCTCGAGCGCACCCCCGAGCGGGTGGCGAACATGTACGCCGAGATCTTCAGCGGGATCACCGACAACCCCGACCGGCACCTGGCCGTCACCTTCGAGGCCGGCCACGACGAGATGGTGATGGTCAAGGACATCCCCTTGGCCAGCGTGTGCGAGCACCACTTGATTCCATTTATTGGCAAGGCACACGTGGCCTACATCCCGAATGCCGATGGCAGGATCACCGGCCTGTCGAAGCTCGCCCGCCTGGTCGACAGCCTCTCAAAGCGCCCCCAGGTCCAGGAGCGGCTCACCACCCAGATCGCCGACGAGATCGACAGCACGCTCGAGCCCCGCGGCGTGCTGGTTGTCATCGAGGCCGAGCACCTGTGCATGTCGATGCGGGGGGTGCGCAAGCCGGGGTCGGTCACGGTCACTTCGGCCGTCCGGGGCCAGTTCCGTGACAGCGTGGCCACGCGCAGCGAGGCGATGCAGTTCATCAATCGCTGAGCAGTTCATCCACAGCGAAAGACCGCAGTTTTCGCAGGTCACCGGTAGCCTGCGGAGCCGTGTCGCGGCCGTTGGTCATGGGTGTTCTGAACGTCACCCCTGACTCGTTCTCCGACGGCGGCCGCTGGCTGGATTCCGAGGCTGCCGTGGACCACGGCCGGGCCATGGTCGCCGAGGGGGCCGACATCATCGACGTGGGCGGCGAGAGCACCCGTCCCGGGGCCGCCGAGGTGCCCGTCGACGAGGAGCTCCGCCGGGTGGTTCCGGTGGTCGAAGCGCTCGCCGGGGAGACCCGGGTGTCGATCGACACCCGCAAGCCCGAGGTCGCCGAGGCCGCCTTGGCGGCGGGAGCGACCATCGTCAACGACGTATCAGCGGGTCTCCACGAGGTCGCGGCCGCGGCCGGCGCCGGGTGGGTCGCGATGCACATGCGCGGCACGCCCGCGACCATGCAACAGCACGCGACCTACGGCGACGTCGTTGCGGAGGTGCAAGCCTTCCTCGTGGCCCAGGCCGAGGGGGCGAAAGCCGCTGGTGTCACCGAGGTGTGGATCGACCCCGGGCTCGGCTTCGCCAAGACCGCCACCCACAATCTCACGCTGCTCCACCATCTCGACCGTTTGGTCGCCACCGGGTATCCGGTAGCCGTGGGCGCCAGCCGCAAGTCGTTCATCGGCAAGCTCACCGGCGACGCACCCGTCGAGGACCGCCTCGAGGGTTCGCTGGCCGCCGCCGTCTGGGCCATGGAGAAGGGCGCGGCGATGGTGCGGGTCCACGACGTACGGGCCACCGTGCAGGCCGCGCGTCTGGTTGCAGCATGAGTGAGGTTGTCGCATGAAGGGCAAGTGGGCCCAGGGCATCTCGCCTCGCAACTTCGCGTGGATCATCAAAGACCGGCTGGCGGTCAGCGAGCGCCCCGGCGGCTACGCCCGGACGCACCGCCGGGTCCGCCGGCAGGAGGAGATCATCTGGATCCGCGAGCAGGGCTTCAACCGCGTGGTCTCCCTGTTGCCGTCGCCGCACAACCTCCGCGCCTACGACGAACTGGGCGTGAAGTGGGAGCACTTCCCGATGTCGAAGATCGACGCCACGACGGTGCTCGCCGATCTGTATCCCGCCCTTCGGGTGTGGCTCAGCGGGGGTGAACAGGTCCTCGTACACCAGGAGGAGCTCGGCGACCTCGTGCAGGGCGTGATGGCCGGGTACCTCGTCTACGCCGCCCTTGTGCCGTCGTCGGCGGA
>JAFAUA010000566.1 GCA_019243595.1 Acidimicrobiia bacterium | reverse complement strand
GGCGGTCAACGGGTTGCCCTGCAGCACGCCCTGCTTCTGGAGGCGGGTGAGCGCATCGTGCAGGGCGACGTACGCGCCGGAGATCGACGCCGTGCGCGTGCCGCCGTCGGCCTGGAGGACGTCGCAGTCGACGATGATCTGGCGTTCGCCCAGGACAACCATGTCGGTGACCGCGCGGAGCGAACGCCCGATGAGGCGCTGGATCTCCTGGGTGCGGCCCGACGGCCGGCCCTTGGCGACTTCGCGGTCGCTGCGCTCGGACGTCGACCCCGGGAGCATCGAGTACTCGGCGGTGACCCAGCCCTTGCCCTTGCCGCGCATCCACATCGGCACCCGCTCGTCGACCGACGCCGTGCAGAGGACCTTGGTCTTGCCCGCGGAGACAAGCACCGAGCCCATGGCGAACTCCGTGTAGTCGCGCACGAACGACAGCGGGCGCAGGTCGTCGGGCTCTCGTCCGTCTCGTCGGGGACTCATATCTCGTATTTCTCGTTCACGGTCGCCAATTGGACCGGGCCACCATAGGCGTCGACCGCCTCGGCCCGGCTCCGCTCCTTGTCGATCGTCGGCCAGATGTGGGTGAGGAGCAGCCGGTCGACGCCGGCGTCACCCGCCGACGCCCCGGCCTGGCGGGCGCTCAGGTGCTGGGCCTCGCCCTCCTGCTCCTGCAGGAACGTGGCCTCGCACAAGGCAAGGTCGAGGCCTGGGCCCAACTCGCCCAACGACCACTTGGGCCCCGTGTCCGCCGAGTAGCCAAGCGCCCGTCCGCCGCCGTCGATGCGCATGGCCAGCGTCTCGGGACCGTGGTCGGTGCGTGAGAACGTGAAGGTGATGTCACCAACAGATGCCGAGGAGCCGTCGCCGATCTGTCGCCAGTCGAAGAAAGGCGACTCGTCGTCGTTGTAGGTGCGGTCACGGAGTCCCGCGGGGGCATACACCGGGATGCCCTCGCGTTCGGTCACGAAGCGGCACACGTTGAAGAAGCCCTCGAGATCGGTCCAGTGGTCGGGGTGCTCGTGGCTGATCACCAGAGCATCGACACCATCGAGCGGAACGTGGCGCTGCAGATTGGCCAGCGTTCCCGCCCCGGCGTCGACCCAGACCGTCGTCGACCCGTCCGAGACCAGATAGCCGCTGCAGGCGTTTCCGGGCGACGCATACGTGCCGCAGCAGCCGAGGACGGTGAGGGTCAGTCCCACTGGTGGGACTCGACCGACTCGACCTCGGGACCGAGCAGCTGACCACCGAGGCGCTTGAACCAGCCGACATCGCCCGACGAGACGAACGTGTGCTTGCCCTTCCCATCTCCACGACCCGATCGCCGTCCGAGGCCCGTCTCGGTGAGGATCGAACGCACCTCGAACGCCGTCTCGTCAGCGGAAGACACCAGCACGACGTCGCGGCCCATCACGTCGCCGATGGTGTGGGCCAGAAACGGATAGTGGGTGCAGCCCAGGAGGAGGGCGTCGACGCGGGCTTCGCGCACCGGAGCCAGCAGGCGCTCCGCGAGGACGTGGACGTTCTCACTGTCGGTCTCTCCCCGCTCCACGAACTCCACGAACCCCGGGCACGCTGAACACTGCAGGTGGACCGGTGCGCGCGTCGCCGTCACGGCTCGCTGATATGCACCCGAGGCGACGGTGCCGACGGTCGCGATCACGCCCACCCGGCGGTTGCGGGTCGCGGCCAGCAGGGCCCGAACACCGGGATCGATGACCCCGACGATCGGCACGTCGTGTTCGAAGCGGAGGATCTCGAGGGCGGCCGCCGACGCGTTGTTGCACGCGACGACCACCATCTTCACGTTGTGCGTGTCGATCAGGTACTGCGTGATCTCACGGGCGAACTCGCGCACCTCGTCGAGTGGCCGAGGGCCGTAGGGATAGCGCCCTGTGTCACCGAAGTAGACGAGGTCCTCGTCGGGCAGCAGGTCGATGAGGGCCCGGGCGACCGTGAGACCGCCGAACCCGCTGTCGAACATCCCAATAGGACGATCGTCCACCCTCTAGAAGTACACCGTGGACTTCAGGCGTTCGACGACCTCGTCGAT
>JAFAUA010000560.1 GCA_019243595.1 Acidimicrobiia bacterium | reverse complement strand
CGGCCGCGGTGTTTCCACCGACGTGGTCGAGGCGTCGGCCCGCGCCTACCTCAACGCCGTCAACAAGGTCCTGCGCGTGCAGGCCCGCGGCGAGGCCCGTAAGCCGGAGATCGGGCCGTGAGCAGCCAGATCGAAACCAACGAGTGGGCCGACGCCGAGCACGCGCAGGCGTTTCTCGACCGACGCGAGGGGCTCCCTCGTATGGACGTGGGCTACGGCGAGCTGCTTCAGATCCTCCCCGCCAACCCGCGGCGCGTGCTCGACCTCGGCTGCGGTGACGGCAAGGTGATGGCCCTGATCGGCGGTCCGGGCGTCGCCGTCGACTTCTCGCCCCTCATGCTCGAGCAGGCACGGGCCCGCTTCCACGCCGACGACGTTGAGGTCGTCGAGCACAACCTCAACGCTCCGCTCCCCGACCTCGGCACCTTCGACGTCGTGGTGTCGGCCTTCGCCATTCACCACTGCCCACACGAACGCAAGCGCCAGCTCTACGGCGAGGTGTTCGACCGGCTGGAGCCGGGCGGGATCTTCGCCAACCTCGAGCACGTGGCCTCGCCGACGCCCGACCTCCACCAGCAGTTCCTCCGACTGATCGGCACCGGTCCGGGCGAAGAGGACCCGTCAAACAAACTCCTCGACGTGGAGACCCAGCTGGGGTGGCTGCGCGAGATCGGCTTCCAGGACGTCGACTGCTTCTGGAAGTGGCGGGAGCTGGCCCTCCTCGCCGGGCACAGGCAGCGGGTGTAACCCTCGGCGCCCCCGCCGAGTCATACGCCTTATGACTCAGGCGGAGACCTCTCTTCTGACGCGCATCGAGCAGGCTGCCGGTAGCGGCTCGACCGCCATCACCTTCGTTGGCTCGGGCGCGCCGGACCGCGTCGAATGGGCCCAGCTGCACGAAGAGGCGCGCGGTGTGGCCGCCGCCCTTCAGGTCCGAGGCGTCGCCCCCGGCGACCACGTCGCCTTGCTCGGCCCGACAACACGGGCGCTGGTGACGGCTATCCAGGCGGTCTGGCTGGCTGGCGCCGCCACCGTCGTCCTGCCCGTCCCCATGCGGATGGCGTCGATCGAGGAGTTCATCGCCCAGACCCGGGCGAGGATCCGCAGGGCCGACTCCAAGCTCCTGCTCATCGATCCCGAGTTCGCGTCGTTTATCGAGCCGCAGGACGGTGACCCTCCGCTCGTCGGCTTCGACGCTCTCGTCGGTGACCCGGCGCGTTATGAACGGCCCGTCGACGACCCGTCGAGACTGGCGGTCCTTCAGTTCACGAGCGGGGCAACCGCCGACCCCAAGGGCGTGATGCTCCCGCACTCGCATGTCATCGCCAATCTCGACGGTGCTGCGCAAGCCGGTGATCTGCGCGACGACGACGTCTTCGTGTCGTGGCTCCCGCTGTATCACGACATGGGTTTCATCGGGCTGTTGGGTCTCCCGATGATCACGGGCACCGAGCTGATTCTGGCCCCGCCGCAGGAATTCCTCGCCTCCCCCTCGCGCTGGATGGAGTGGATGTCCGAGTACGGCGCCACGATGACCGCCGGCCCGAATTTCGCCTACGCCCTCGCGACCCGCGCGCTTCGCCGCCTGCCCGAACTCGATCTCTCGCGTTGGCGGATGGCGCTCAGCGGAGCCGAGCCGGTCGACCCTGACACCATGCACGCCTTCTGCGAGGCCGGCGCCCGCCACCGCTTCGATCCGGCGGCTGTGTACCCGTGCTTCGGTATGGCCGAAGTCGCCATCGCCGGCACGTTCCCGGTTCCCGGAGCGGGGCTGCGGCTCGACTCCGTCGATCGCGACACGCTTGATATGACCGGCGTGGCCGTGCCCGTCGAGGACGGCCCGGGCGCCCGGCGGCTGCCTTTCCTCGGCCGCGCCGTGCCGGGGCTGGAGATCCGGGTGTGCGATCCGCTGTCCGGAAAGGTGGTCGACGACCGCCAGGCCGGCGAGCTGGAGATCAGAGGCACCTCGGTCACGCCCGGCTACTACAAGCACCCCGAGGCCACCGCCGCGACCTTCCACGACGGCTGGCTGAAGACCGGAGACCTCGCCTATCTCGTCGACGGCGAGCTTGTGCTGTGCGGCCGCATGAAGGACATGATCATCGTCGCCGGCCGCAACGTGTTCCCCGAGGACGTCGAGCGCGCAGTTGCCGACGTGGACGGTGTTCGTGCCGGCAACGTCGTCGCCTTCGGCGTCGAGGGCCGGCGCGGTCTCGAGACCGTGGTCGTCGTCGCCGAGACGAAGGCCGACGACATCGACCCGGTCCGCGTGGCCGTGGCCAAGCGGGTCAAGGATGCGGTTGGCCTCGCTGCCGGCGACGTCGTCCTCGTCTCCCCGGGCACACTGCCGAAGACCTCGTCCGGCAAGCTGCAAAGGTCGCTTGCCCGGACGAGGTACTTGGCTGAGGAACTGCAGCCCGCCTAGTCGGCCTACGACGGGACGGGGACGTCCATCACCTGGGTCAGGCGGATGCTGTTCCCTGACGGATCGCGGAATCCGGAGTCGATGCCGTAGGGCCGCTGCTCGGGCGCTTCGGTGAACTCGACGCCGCGCGCCTTCAGCTCCTCATATGACTTTTGGCAGTCGTCGGTCGCGAGGAACACCGTGCCGGCGAAGCCCTTGGCCATCACTGTGCGGACCTGTTCGGCCGTCTCCTCGTCCATGACCGGCGGCCCGGGGATCGGCATCAGCACGATCTCCACGTCGTCCTGCCCCGGAGGGGCGACTGTGAGCCAGCGGAACTCACCCATCTCGGGGAAGCTCACGTCGGCCCGCACCTCCATACCGAGCTTCTTGGTGTAGAAGTCCAGTGCTTCCTGCTGGTCGTGCACCCAGATGTGGGCGACGGCAATCCTGATCATCGAACGTTCCTCCGTATTCGCGGGTGGTTGTCGTTGACGAACCTACGGACTGGCGGCGCTGCTGTCTTCTCGAAACGTGCGGTGTTTCGGGCGCCCGTAGACACGGGTGATGCAGGCGGGGACCATGGCCCATGCGGCTGCCGGGGGGAAGCTGGCGCGGTACGCGGTGGGGGACTTGCCGAACATTCGCCCGAAGCTGGTCGTGAACGACCCGATGCTCGAAAGGCCGACCGCGACGCAGACGTCGGCCACCGACCAATCGGTCGTGCGCAACAGGGAGGCGGCCCGCTCGAGCCGTCTCGTCAGCAGGTACTGGTGCGGCGACTCGCCGAAGGTGCGCTTGAACTCGCGGCTGAAGTGCGCCTGCGAGAGCCGGGCGGCTCGCGCCATGTCGGCGACACCGATGGGCTCTGCGTAGTGCGCGTCCGCGAGGTCCTTGGCCCGCAGCAGGTGACGAGCGGGCGGAACGGACGTCACGCGGTAGACGGTAGCCACCCCTGTCGGCCTGCCTCGTGCGCGGAGATCTCGTCCTCGTGGCGCAGGGTCAGGCCGATGTCGTCGAGGCCTTCCAGCAGGCGGTACTGGGTGAAGTCGTCGAGCTCGAAGGGTGCGTCGAGGTCGATCTCCGGGGCCCGAACGCGCCGGGCCTCGACGTCGATCGAGACATGGAGCGACGGGTTCTCCGTCACCGCGTCGAGCAGCTGGCGCGCCGCTTCCGCGTCGACGTGCACAGGGAGCAGGCCCACCTTTGTGCAGTTGGTGCGGAAGATGTCGGCGAAACGTGACGACACGACGGCCTGGAATCCGTAGTCCTGCAACGCCCAGACGGCGTGCTCACGCGACGAACCGGTGCCGAAGTTCGGTCCGGCGACGAGGATCGTGGCGCCCTGGTGCTCGGCCTTGTTGAGGACGAAGCCGGGATCGTCGCGCCACTCCGAGAACAGCCCACGCCCGAAGCCCGTGCGCTCGACGCGCTTGAGCCAGTCGCTCGGGATGATCTGGTCGGTGTCGACGTCGGAACGGTCGAGGGGCACTGCGGTGCCTTCGACGGCGCGCACGGGTTCCATCAGTTGAGCTCCTCGGGAGTGGCGAAGTGGCCGGCCACGGCGGTGGCGGCTGCGACGGCGGGGGACACCAGGTGGGTCCGGCCGCCTCGTCCCTGGCGGCCCTCGAAGTTTCGGTTCGACGTCGACGCGCACCGCTCCCCGGGGGAGAGCTTGTCGGGGTTCATGGCGAGGCACATGGAGCATCCGGCTTCCCGCCACTCGAAGCCGGCGGCCGTGAAGACTCGGTCGAGGCCCTCTTCCTCGGCTTGGGCCTTGACCTTCATCGACCCGGGAACGACCAGCGCCCGCATACCCGCCTTGACCGTGTGGCCCTCGACGACGGAGGCCGCCATCCGCAGGTCCTCGATGCGCGAGTTCGTGCACGAGCCGATGAACACGGTGTCGACGGGGATCTCCCGCATCGCGGTGCCCGCCTGGAGGCCCATGTAGGCCAGCGCCCGCTCGTCGGCTTCGGTTGTCGGTTCGGGGACCGAGCCGTCGATCGTCACCACCTGGCTCGGGTTCGTGCCCCAGGAGACGTGCGGTCGCAAGGAGGCGGCGTCGATCTCGACTTGCTTGTCGAAGGTCGCTCCCTCGTCGGTCGTGAGTGAACGCCAGTGCTCGACGGCCGCGTCCCAATCCTTGCCCTTCGGCGCGAACGGCCGGCCCTCGAGATACGAGAACGTCGTGTCGTCGGGGGCGATCATCCCGGCCCGGGCGCCACCCTCGATCGACATGTTGCAGACCGTCATGCGCCCTTCCATCGACAGGCCGCGGATGGCCGAGCCTCGGTACTCGACGACGTGACCGACGCCGCCGCCGGTGCCGATGCGGCCGATGATCGCCAGCACGATGTCCTTGGCTGTCACGCCCGCGGGCAGCGAGCCATCGACAGTGACCGCCATGGCCTGGGGGCGCACCGAGGGCAGTGTCTGGGTGGCCAGCACGTGCTCGACCTCGCTCGTGCCGATGCCGAAGGCCAGCGCGCCGAAGGCCCCGTGGGTCGACGTGTGGCTGTCGCCGCACACGATGGTCATCCCCGGCTGGGTGAGTCCCTGCTCGGGGCCGATGACGTGCACGATGCCCTGACCCGGATCGCCCATGGGGTACAGGCGGATGCCGAACTCCTCGCAGTTCTTGGCCAGGACCTCCATCTGCCTGGCCGAGATCGGATCCTCGAGCGGCTTGTCGAGGCCGATCGTCGGCACGTTGTGGTCCATCGTGGCGACGGTCAGCTCGGGCCGCCGCACGCTGCGCCCGTTCATGCGTAGGCCGTCGAATGCCTGCGGCGACGTCACCTCGTGGACGAGATGGAGGTCGATGTAGAGCACGTCGGGCTCGCCTTCGGCGCGGTGGACGACGTGGTTCTCCCACACCTTCTGACTGAGTGTCTGGGGTGATGCCATCTCTTGCAATCTCACATTCTGAGACGATAATCTCGTGTAGTGGACAGTGTAAGCGGCATCGGGGTGCTGGACAAGGCCGTCGCCGTGCTCGATGCCCTCGAGGGCGGGGCCCTTTCTCTGTCCGAGCTCGTCGACGCCACCGGGCTGCCCCGCGCCACCGCCCACCGGCTGGCGGCCGCCCTCGAGGTGCACGGCTTCGTCGGCCGAGCCGTCGATGGACGGTTCCAGCTCGGCGCCCGCCTTTCGCAGCCCGGTCTGCCTGCGATCGCCAGGCCCGCGCTGGAGAGGCTGCGCGATGCCACCGGCGAGAGCGTGCAGCTCTACGTGCGGCGCGGCGATCAGCGTCTCTGCGTCGAAGCCCTCGAGTCTCCCCACGGATTGCGGACGATTGTTCCCGTCGGCGCCCTGCTCCCGCTTGATGCTGGTTCGGCCGGCAAGATCCTCAGCCAGGACGCGGCTGCGCTGAAGCGGGGCTGGGCCGAGAGCGTCGAGGAACGCCAGCGCGGGGTGGCGTCGGTGAGCGCTCCGGTCTACGAGGACGGCGGCCTCGTTGCCGCCGTCTCAGTGTCGGGTCCGGTCGAGCGCACGAGCCGGGCGCCTGGTCGCCGCTACGCCAAGTCGGTCGTCAGCGCGGCACGAGATATCGAAGCGGCGCTGGCTCGCCCTACGGCGTGACGACCACCGTCGTTTTCAGATCGGCCTGGCTGGCGTAGGGGTTGTTGCAGTCCTGCATCGCCGAGCGCACGTTGAATGTGATCGTGTACGTCCCGGGCTGGGTGTAGGTGTGGTCCCACGTGGTGTTGACCGTGCCCTGCTGCTTGGCCGGCGGGGTCCACGGCCCGTACTGCGCCGGGCAGTACGAGGGGTCGATCGAGGGCCGAGGGTCGCAGTGATAGCCCTGGTTGTCGCCGAAGTCGATGTTGCACTCTTGGAGTGGCGAGGCGTCGGGATCGGTACCGGTGACGGTGAACGTGACCTTGTCGCCGGCGCGGACGGTCTTGTTGCTCGGGGTGACCTGCCCGCTGATCGGCTGGTTGGCGTCAGGCGCCGGCTGCCAGGAGAACGGCCCGCACGAGGGGTCGTAGGAGTTGTGGCACGTCGAGGTGGGCGTGAAGCCGCTCGGCTTGGACGTGCCCGTCGACGCAGTTGGCGGCGGGGAGCCCGACGGCGCCTTTGCCGCGGGCGCGGGCTTGGGCGCCGCCTCGGGTGCCGCGGTGGTCGTGGTCGTCGGGCGCGTGAACGTCACGCCCGCGACGAGCGGCGGACGGGTCGTCGCCGTCGAACCGGGGTCGATCCCGGGCGGGGTGGGCAGCGTCTCGTCGGGGATGGCGTTGATGACGCCCTCGCCCGGCTGCGTGTTGGCCGCGCCTTGGGCAGATGCCGCGGTCTGCACCTTCTTGCCGTTGTCGGCGCTGGTGAGCAGGCCGGGGATGGCGGCGACGAGAGCAACGGCGACCGCCACGCACAGCCCGATCAACAGGCCGCGCCGGGTCACTGTCTTTTCGGCCCGTTCCAAAACACTCATTCAGCTCACCGTGACCTGGGCGGGGGCCTGTGCGGCGCCGCCGTAGGGATCGGGGCTGCAGAAGCTGTGGGACTGCAGCTGGAACGAGGCTACGTAGGGATCGGCCCGACCGGTTGCATACGTGTGCTTGATGTCCAGTTCGTACTGATCTGGGGCTTTCGCAGGAGGCGTCCACGCCCCGTAGGGCGCCTGGCACGTCGGCGCCGGCGGGCAGTTGTTCGACGACTGCCCGTCGCCGAAGTCGACGACGACGCAGTGGTCGATCTTGGCGTCGGGGTCTGTCGCCACGATGTGGAAGTTCACCTCCTGACCCGCATTTCCCTGCTGGGATTGTGGCGAGACGGTGACAGTCAGTGGCGCGTTGGGTCCCGGGTCGGGGTCCCAGTGGAACGGACCGCACTTGGGGTCGTAGCTGTTTCGGCAGGGCTGGGCGGCCGGGCGGGTCGTGGCGGTCGCCGCCGCGAGCGTGGTCCCGGTCTTGAGGAGTGGTGCCACCGAGGCGGGGGTCGTCGACGCCGGCAGGGGCGCCATCGGGACCCCGGCGATGACGCCCGGACCCGTTGTCGACGTCGTCACCGGCAGGAAGGGTTGGCTCGCCGACACGTTCTTGGTGTTGTCGCCACCGCCGAGGAGGACGCCCGGAATGGCGGCCACCAGCGTGACGGCGACGGCCGCCAGCAGCGCCGCGCGAAGCCGCCGCTGCCCGATCTCGGGCGCCGCGGCCTGCAGGTCGTCCCCGTGCTCATTCATGTGGCGTGGGGGGCAAGGTTGGCACCCCGCCGCTACGGGGTGGGAGCGCCCTCGGAGAGCAGTCCGGCGCGCGTGGCCACATCGACGCAGGCCTTCACGAGCACCGGCACGAAGCGGTGGGCGCCGAGGGCGCAGACGAGATGGTCGCCGTCGACGCGGTGCACGGTCGCGCCGGGAATGGCGTCGGCCAGCTTCTGCTGGCGGTGCGGGGGGACCGCCTGGTCGCGACTGGTCAGCACGACCGCCGTGGGCACGTCGACATCGCCGATCCACTCGTGCGACGAGAAGCGCCCGAGCGCAGCGGCCGCAGCGGCGAGTGATGCGGGATCGCTGCGCCGGAGCTCAGCAGCCGCCCAACGACCGGTGGGCCGGTCCTCGAGGCGGGTGCCGACGCGCTGCATGAGCCGGCGCCGGACGACCGGAGGCGCCATGCCGGTGGCCATGGCGATGCCGGGCAGGACGCCGAATGCCACCCGTTCGCCGGGCCCGCCCCGGAAATTGCGGCTCGTGGCACACAGGACGAGGCCGGCGACTCGGTCTCGGTGCCGGTACCAGGTGAGCTGAGCGATCGGCCCACCCATCGAGTAGCCGACAGCGATGAAGCGCTCGACGCCGAGTACGTCGGCGACGGCCGCGGCGTCGTCCGCGCAGTCGGCCAGCCGGAAGCGAGCGCCGACGCGGATGCCCTGGCCGTGGCCGCGGTGGTCAATCGAGATGACGCGGAAGCGGCGGCTGAGGGCGTCGAACGAGGGGAACCAGTTGAGGTCGCCGGTGGCACCGAGACCGTGGAGGAGCACGAGCGTGGGCGCGCCCACACGGGCGCCTGTGTCGCGCACGAACGTCGTGCCACGGCCGGGGAGGTCGACCAGGCGGCCGGGCGGGAGGGGGACAGGCGGCACCGCGGACGCGGCGCCGGGCTCAGACGTCGACAGCGACAACCTCGACCTTCAGCGTGCCGCCGGGGGCCTCGTACTCGACGACGTCGCCGGCGCCCCGGCCGATGAGAGCCTGGCCGAGCGGCGAGCCCGGCGAGATCACCGACACGTCGTCCCGCCGCTCTTCGATCGACCCGATGAGGTAGCGCTCGGTGTCGTCGTCGCCGTCGTAGCGGATGGTGACGACGGTGCCCGCAGCCACGGTGCCGCTCGAGGAGCTGGAGGCGTCGACGATCTCCGCGTCCTTGAGCATCGCCTGCAGCTGGCGGATGCGCGCCTCCATCTTGCCCTGGTCGTCCTTGGCTGCGTGGTAGTCGCCGTTCTCGGAAAGATCACCGAGCTCGCGTGCCCGCTCGATGAGCTGCGCGATCTCGGTGCGCCCCCTCGTGGTCAGGTCGTCGAGCTCCGCCTGCAGACGGTCGTAGGCGTCACGGGAAAGCTGCGTGGAAGCCATGGGTTGAAAGGCTACTGCTAGCCGGAGTTGCTGAAATCCCGTTCGTCACCGATACTGGAGGGGCTGTGACCGCTTTTTCGATCGCCGTAATTCCGTAGCACACGCCCTCGCCCGGCGTGTGCCTCCGACCGTCCACAATGTGGGCGGTTTTTCATTTCTTCAGAGAGGTTTTCGTTGGCTTACAAGATCGGTGTCGTCGGCGGCGACGGCATCGGACCCGAAGTGATCGCCGAGGCGCTGAAGGTCGTGCGCGCCGCGGGCGTCGAGCTCGACACGGTCGCTCTCGACCTCGGTGGCCAGCGCTACCTGCGCACCGGCGACGTGCTTCCCGACGCCGACCTCGACCAGATGCGCTCGCTGCAGGCGATCCTGCTCGGCGCCGTCGGTACGCCCGATGTGCCGCCCGGTGTCCTGGAGCGGGGCCTCCTGCTGAAGATGCGCTTCGAGCTCGACCTCTACATCAACCTCCGTCCGTTCACCGACGCGTCGCGGGGCCTCGACTTCGTCGTCATCCGCGAGAACACCGAGGGCTCCTACGCCGGCGAAGGTGGCTTCCTGCGCAAGGACACGCCTCACGAGGTGGCCACGCAGGGTTCGGTGAACACGCGCATGGGCGTCGAGCGCTGCGTGCGCTTCGCTTTCGACCTGGCTCGGTCCCGGCCCAACAAGCACCTCACGCTGGTGCACAAGACCAACGTCCTCACGTTCGCCGGCGACCTGTGGCAACGCACGTTCAACGAGGTGGCGGCGTCGTATCCTGAAGTCACGACCGCGTACAACCACGTCGACGCTGCGTGCATCTACTTCGTCCAGGATCCCGGTCGTTACGACGTGATCGTCACCGACAATCTCTTCGGCGACATCCTCACGGACCTGGGCGCTGCGGTCACGGGCGGCATCGGTCTGGCCGCTTCCGCGAACCTCAATCCCGCCCGCACCGGTCCGTCGATGTTCGAGCCCGTGCACGGCTCGGCGCCCGACATCGCCGGCACCGGCCAGGCCAACCCTCTCGCCGCCATCCGCTCGGCGGCGATGATGCTCGAGTTCCTGGGCGAGGCCGACGCCGCCGCCCGCATCACCAAGGCGTGCTCGGAGGCGGTCGACGTTTCCGGCACCACGTCAGAGCTCGGCGACCACGTCGCCGAGCGCGTCTAAGGAGAGCAGCATGCCCCTCGACAAGGTCGAGAAGATCTGGATGGACGGCGAGCTCGTCGACTGGGACGACGCCAACATCCACATCCTCACTCACTCCCTGCACTACGGCAGCGGCGTGTTCGAGGGCATCCGCGCCTACCCGACGTCGCGCGGTGCGGGCGTGTTCCGCCTCACCGATCACATCAACCGGCTCTTCCTCAGCGCCAAGGTGTTCCTGATCGATATCCCGTTCAAGCCCGTGCAGCTGGTCGAGGCCGTGAAGGACACGATCAGGGTCAACGGTCTCGAGCAGTGCTACATCCGGCCGATCGCCTACCTCGGCTACGGCGAGATGGGGTTGAACCCGCTGCCGTGCCCGGTCAACGTGTCGATCGCCGTTTGGCCGTGGGGCACCTATCTCGGCGACGAGGGCGTCAAGCACGGCGTGCGCACGAAGATCAGCTCGTGGCAGCGACACGACCCCAATGCTGTGCCGCCGGGAGCCAAGGGCACCGGCATGTACATCAACTCGTCGATGGCCAAGGTCGAGGCCCTCAAGGCCGGCTACGACGAGGCGATCCTGCTGTCGCCCCAGGGCTATGTCAGCGAGTGCACGGGCGAGAACATCTTCATCGTCCGGCGCGGCAAGCTCATCACGCCGCCGGTCACCGCCGGCGCCCTCGAGGGCATCACGCAGGATTCGGTGATGACGATCGCGCGCGACCTCGGCTACGACGTCGAGATCGGCAACATCCTCCGCAGCGACCTCTATATGTGCGACGAGGCGTTCCTCACGGGCACCGCCGCCGAGGTCGTGCCTATCCGCGAGATCGACGACCGTCTGATCGGCGAGCCCGGCCCGATGACCAAGGCCATTCAGGAGACGTACTTCGCGACGGTGCGCGGCGAGGTCGACCGATACAAGGACTGGGTCGAGCATGTCGGATAGCGACGTAGACGTCCGCCTGCCCGAGTCCGTCGAGGTCTTCGACACGACGCTGCGCGACGGCAGCCAGCTGGAGGGCATCTCGCTGACGGTCGACGACAAGCTGCGCATCGCCGAGCAGCTCGACTGGCTCGGCGTGAACTACATCGAGGGCGGCTGGCCGGGCGCCAACCCCAAGGACGACGAGTTCTTCCGGCGGGTCCACAGCGAGCTCAAGCTCGACTCCAGCACGCTCGTCGCCTTCGGTTCCACGCGGCGCAAGGCCGGCAAGGTCGACTCCGACGACACCCTGCGCCACCTTCTGGAGGCCAACACCGGCACGGTCTGCATCGTCGGCAAGACCTGGGACTATCACGTCACCGCCGCCCTGGAGACCACGCTCGACGAGGGAGTGGCGATGGTCGCCGACTCGGTGGAGTTCCTCCGCGGCCAGGGCCGTGAGGTCCTGTTCGACGCCGAGCACTTCTTCGATGGCTACAAGCGCAATCCCGAGTTCAGCCTGCGGGTCCTCGAGGGGGCGGTCGAGAAGGGCGCGTCGACGCTCGTGCTGTGTGACACCAACGGCGGCTCGCTGCCCCACGAGGTCGAGCGCATCGTTGCCGACGTCAGCCGCTATTTCGGTGCCGACGTCCGCATCGGCGTGCACACCCACGACGACACCGGGTGCGGCGTGGCCAATGCCCTGGCCGGCGTGCGTGGCGGCGCCACGCACGTGCAGGGCACGGTCAACGGCTACGGCGAGCGCACCGGCAACTGCAACCTGACGACGGTGATCGCCAACCTGGC